>JAHFFJ010000022.1 GCA_023248035.1 Microcaldota archaeon | reverse complement strand
AGATTCAGTTCCGATGCTTGGGATATGTTTTGGCCATCAGGCAATTGCAGTTGCAAATGGCTCTAAGATGATGCGTGTGTTCCCACCACAAAATGTTGAACTCGGATTGGTTCAACTTGAGCTAACTAGGGTTGGCCTTAAAGATCCTATAATGAAAGGGATTCCAAAAAAGTTCTGTGCACTAGAGTACCATTTTCGTTTTATCCAAATTGCTCCAAAAGGTTCGGTTGTTCTATCTTATGGTCCCGATAAAATTATTCAATCATTTAGATTTGGTAAAACCTGGGGTGTACAATTTCATCCAGATTATAATCTGAAAAATGTCCGTGAGATGGTAGAGCGACAAAAGGACAAACTTTCCAAATCAACTGATTTATCAAAATTACGACTACCAATTCGATGGCCTGGAGAAAGGCAGGATAACAAGGTATTGAAAAATTTCATTAATGTTGTTTCTTCAACTAAGGGCTAAACTTATTTTGCCTGCCGGTCTCAGTTCCCCATCAAGTGCAATTTCTCTTGGGGTTATTCCAAATACTTCTGAAGCGTTTTTTAATCTGCCACCTGTCCTCAAACTTATGGCAAGATCAATAAAACCGGTTGAAGATGGCACTAATATTTGTTCTCCCTCTTTTGCTTCTGCAAAGGTTCTTACTACTTTTGCATTTGTTTCTATCCTTTTTTCACCTATCTCAATCGTGGCAGGAACTACTTCCCCAATTAAATCCTCTGGCAAATGGTTCGGCATATTAGTTCTTATGCTTCCAAACCCATCCACATCTACCAAATAACCTGCCCTTCTATCTGCTGAAGTTTGCGAGCTAATTTTTATTTTTACCAAACTATCCGGATCAAGAACTTTGCCAACCTCGGTGATTGGAACCCCCCTAATTAGATGTGCTGCTATTGGTGCAAATACATCTTTGCCATGGAAGGTATTCGATCGGGCCAAATCTAAGAGAGTAAGGGATCGGTTTTCTATTTCCACTGCAGTTTCAATTCCTTCATTAAGAAAAGCCAAAGAAAGTACTCCGTTATCCGGGCCAACTAAGTACTTTCCAGTTTTTGTCATGATCGCGAGTCCTTTCCTCTCGCTTCCTACTCCAGGATCAATAACTACTATATATCCAAAACCCTCTTTTTCTGTGGGTAGCGAAACTGCTCTTTTGAGTCTCCAGGCGCCTACAAGTATCCCTCCCAACGGGACATCGTGACAAATATCTTCGATTCTCACATTTGGAGAGACATGCCTGACACTGGATCTAATTCCATAAATGGCTTCATCACCAACGCCAAAATCAGTTAAAAGTGACAGCTGCTGTTTAGTTCCTCTAAAAAAACTCTCTGCGTGGTGTCTTGCTACTCTTAATCTTGCAGCAAAAGGTAAATCCTGGCCTGAAAGTAATGTCATACTATTGAATTAAAAGTATTCCCATATTTATATATTTTTGATAAAATTATTCCAAAGGGAATATTATAAAGACAAACAATAACGCAATTAGGTGTATTAATGCTTGAAATATCACGTATCTCGAAATTAAGAAAACAAATAGGATTTACCCAAAAACAACTTGCTGATCTTTCCGGTGTTTCCCAGTCTCTAATAGCAAAGATCGAATCAGGCAAAATCGATCCTGCATATTCAAAAGTAATCCAAATACTTTCTGCACTTGAGGGTGTGCAGAATCGCAGTAAGAAAATGGCCGCAGATATAATGACATCAAATATACTATCAGTTTCTCCTTCCGATCCACTCCAGAAAGCCATCTCGCTTATGCGTTCTAGGAATATCTCACAGCTGCCCGTTCTTAAAGATGGTAAATGCATCGGCAGTATATCTGATAGCCTTATCCTTGATCTCCTCTCCGACAAAACTAAAAATTTCAAATCCATCAATGTTGGTGAAGTTATGCGTGAAAGCTTTCCTGTAATTCCCTCAAAATCCATAGTTGATGCAGTTACTGATCTTCTTCATCATTATTCTGCAGTACTTGTTGAAAAGGATGGCAATCTTTCGGGGATAATAACCAAAGCCGATCTGTTTAAGGCGATAGGATGACAAGTTACCTTTCAAAAACACCCGGTATTGGAGGGTTGTTAAAATCATCACCCGAAGATTTTTTAGTAGAAGAAATTGGAATGGATGGCAGAATCTTCGAATTAAACATGCCTATAGAACTCGAAAAGCGTGAAACTCTCAGAACCCAAAATTCAGATGGTAAATACATTCATTTTATTCTCCAGAAAAAAAACTGGACTACTTCATCTGCTATAAGCGAAATTGCAACCCGGCTTGGTATAAGTCATAAACATTTCAATGTTGCTGGAAACAAGGATAAAGTTGCAATAACTACTCAGCTTGCTTCGGTTTCTGGAACAAATCGCGATGAGCTTCTTGGCCTTAATATCAAGGACATTTCTATAAACGGGAGCAGGGTGGCAAAAGATCGAGTGCGTATTGGTCAGTTGCTTGGTAATCGTTTCACAATTACCCCTCGCAATTCTCAATTCACCCAGGAATCCGATCCTAGTGGTTCAATTGAGCAGATATATTCAGAGCTTAATGGTAAATTTCCAAATTACTTTGGGGGTCAGCGTTTTGGTTCCAGTCGTCGAAATACTCATATTATAGGTCACAAATTATTACTGGGAGAACTGGAAGAAGCCATTCTGATGTTTTTATGCAAGAGTGGCAGCGAGAAAGATCCTGAGGTTGTTGCTGCCAGGCGTGAGCTTTCAGATACCTTAGATTTTACCCGGGCTTTGAAATACTATCCAAAACACCTAAGGTTAGAGCGCAGCATAATCTCCACTCTCGCAAATAACTCAAACGATCCTGATCGTTATCTAAGAGCCCTCCGTTTCCTGCCACGAAATATCCTGCTTTTATTCATTCATGCCTTCCAATCCTACCTCTTTAACATCTTATTATCCGAACGCCTTGCTCAGGGCGAGTTAGAGCTTGAAATTGGAGAGTATTTTTGTGCTGAGAGTCTTGGGTTTCCAGATATTAAAAAAACCAGTTCAGAAGGGTGGATATGTGCAAAACTTATCGGCTACACAAGTCCGCTAAATAAAAGGGAAAGAGAACTAATGGACAGCTTAAAAATGGATAAAGAATGCTTTAGAATGAAAAAAATACCTGAGATTGCATCAAAAGGTTCCTACCGTACGCTCTTGGCCCCAATCAAAGATTTTAATTACCACTCTAACATATTTCGCTTTGCATTACCATCTGGTTCATATGCAACCGTTGTTATGGGTGAATTTATCGATCCAAAAAACGAGAAAACCATCCACAGGACAGGGCTAGATTTAGATTAACTCCCTAGAAGTCGTTGAAATCTTAAATAGGATAACAGCTATATATGGAAAGATTGCGAATCAAACCAACATAGATATGTGGGTGTAACCTTGGAAGAAGAAAACATAAAATTTGGTACAAGCAAAAAAGTATTCTATAATCCAGCAATGCAACTATGCCGTTCTATCTCTTCACTTGCAGTTGGTGCTATCCAAGAGCAAATTGATGTTGTTGATGCTTTTTGTGCGAGTGGCATTCGTGGTATTCGCTATGCAAAGGAAAACAAAAACGTTCGTGAATTGACTTTTATCGATATCGATCCAAATGCAATTAAACTTGTAAAAAAGAATGCGCTTAAAAATCGCTTAAAATCCGCATTCAAAAGGGGAAATATTTCCAAAATGGCGTTCGAATGTGAGGCTGATTTTCTCGAAATTGATCCATTTGGAACTCCAAGCCCCTATCTGCTTGATGCCTTCCGCTTTTTCAATAGGAAAAAATCTGCCTATCTTTCAGTTACTGCAACTGATGTAGCTGTACTTTGCGGTGGCAAGGTCGCTCCATGCATGAAAAATTATCATTCAAAACCCCTTAACAATGAGTTTACTCATGAAATCGGCCTTCGTATAATGATTAAAAAAATAGCAGAAGTTGCAGCCGAATTTAACATGGGTATCCAACCACTTGTTTCATTCTCAGATAAACACTATCTCAAATCTGTTCTTGCACTAAAACGCAGTGCGGATTCTGCGTATGACTCACTAAAAGAAATTGGTTATATCTCATTTTGTCCAAAATGTGGGTTCCGTTCCTTTGGGCAGTTTCCTTCTCCTTGTCAAAGTTGTGGTTTAATGGAATTTGCAGGGCCTCTTTGGCTTTCAGATATTCATGAAAAGAAGTTTCTTGCTCGCATGCGCAAACTCAATTCCAAACGTACCTATTCTGATTCGCCAAAAATTGACAACATGCTTAGTTTAATGGAAAACGAAGTTGGCATGCCACCCTACTACTACAATGTACACAATCTTTCAAGAATTGGGAATTCCAAATCTGTTCTTCCCATCAATACCATTATAGATAAAATTCGCTCGCGTGGTTATCGGGCATTTCGTACTCATTTCTCGCCCATCTCAATTAAGAGTGATGCACCCTATAGTGCACTTATCGAGGTTTTATGATGGAAAAAATTATTTGTGGTTCCGGGCTATCAAAACCAGTCAACTTTGATTCTAAAAATAGTTTTATAGAAGCCTCTTTATTCCTTCAAGCGGGACATGAAGAATGCGGAGATTCAGCTTTTATCTATCATGATGATGAAAAAGTTATCGTTGCAGTTTTTGATGGTGTAAGTGGAGAATCTGGTGCAGCGGCAGCTTCATGTGATTGCGCCACTTCGATGCTTGGTTTCTTAAAAAATCATAACAAGATAGATAAGAAAAAAATGGAGGAGGCGTTCGTTCATTCTAATAAAAGTATAAAATTTGGTTTTACTACTGCCACTATCGCGTTTATCACTAAAAATGGTGAATTTATGCTAGCCTCAGTTGGTGATTCTCCAGTTTACAGCATAAATAAGGGTGAGGCTGCACTCGAAATACCTCCAGCGAGGGCGGTTGGTAATGATCATTCCATCCTCAAGTTCTTCCACTTTCGGAACCTGGTATCATCGGTACTTGGTGGAAATGCTGAATTTGAGCTTAAAATTTCTTCAGGTAAACTTACTGGTGGTGAGATAGTAATTCTTGCTAGTGACGGGCTTTCAGATAATCTATTTGTTCTTACTAATGATGGCTATATCCTGGATTCTTCTGGCAGTTCTGACCTGATATCAATTATCGGTAATATTAAGAGTCCAAGTGCGATAACAAAAAAACTCGCTTCTGAAATATCCATTCGAATGAAAGGTACGCGAATTGATAAGCCAAATGCCATTTTAGTACCAAAAAAAGATGATCTCTCTATAATCAGCCTTCTCTTCATATAGATAAATGGATAATAATACGTCTCTCCTATCTTCCCGCTTTCCACTCCCAGATATAAATTTTACTATAATAATCTCATAATGAACATTTCCACCTACCTTGTGATAATCCTAGGAATAATATTTTTACTCCAACTTTTTATCCCATCAATTACTGATGTCTTTATCTTTTTGCCATCAATTGCTTTATCAGAACCATGGCGTTTTATCTCCAGTGTATTCCTTCATGGCGGTTTTACCCACATCCTATTCAACTGTTACGCATTATTCATGTTTGGAAGCATACTTGAGCGCCGTGTAAATACAAAACAATATCTTTTCTTATTTTTCAGTGCGGGTCTTGTTGGTAGCCTCTTTTACTATGCAACCTATCTTCTGGGCATGATTCCAGATATTCCTGCACTTGGTGCAAGTGGTGCTATCTACGGAATCCTCGGTGCAGTTGCCATGCTCCTTCCGGATCTTAGGATCTTCTTTTTCTTCTTTCCTCTGCGTATGCGGTATGCTGTAATTTTTTGGATTGCATTGGAGTTTTTGGGTACCTTTGATCCTTCAAGTGGCATTGCGAGTGCAGCCCATCTTGGCGGTATCTTATTCGGGCTTGCATATGGATTTTATCTAAAGAAGGGTTTTGGGTCGGATGGCTGGGTGCAGGAGCAACACTCTCCTAATTGGTCATGATACTGATTTATGGAGATAAAGGCTATCTTTAATTGAATAAAATTTACCCTGAATATATCTAATCCATTATAGTTCTCTAAAGCAATGCCTAACTAATGACATAAATAACCACCCAACTAATTACCTAACAAATCTTACTTAAATGCGATCTCGTCTTTTTTTGTTTTTTAGTTTTTAGAATTAGTTGTTCGGATTGGTTGTCGAGCAGCTAATCCTTCCACTTTCGCTATCTATAAATATCTTTTGTTATAATTTATTGTAATCTAATTCCTTAGGTGATATATTGGATGAGACTGTAGCGGTCGCAAGGCCCGATACCCTGGCAGAACAAAAAATAGTAAATGACGTTCTTCCAAAATCACAAGATGATGAAGAAATCTTAAAATTCATAGAAGAAAGCAGGCCAAACATCTTCATTGTTGGTTCTGGTGGCAGTGGTAGTAATACTCTCGATCGTCTTTTCCAGATGGGTATTGCTGGAGTTAACCTTATCGCCATGAATACCGATGCTCGTCATCTTCTTCATGTTCATGCAAATAAAAAAGTACTTTTAGGAAAAAAACTAAGTCGTGGTCGGGGTGCTGGCAGCAACCCACTAATCGGTGAGGAGTCTGCAAAAGAATCGATTGAGGATATAAAACAGGCACTAAAAGAGCCATCTATGGTTTTCATCACCTGTGGTATGGGTGGCGGTACTGGGACTGGTAGTGCACCGGTTATTGCAGAAGTTGCAAAAAATATGGGTGCCCTTACTGTTGCAGTAGTCACTTTACCATTTACTTCTGAAGGGAAAGTTCGTATGGAAAATGCACTTTTGGGTCTGGAGAAACTCAAGAAATACACTGATACTATAATTGTAATAAAAAATGACAAACTCCTAAGTCTGGTTCCTGATCTTCCCCTTAATACCGCATTCAAGGTCTGTGACGAAGTTCTTGCAGGTTCGGTCAAGGGAATTGCAGAACTCGTAACTAAAGCTGGTCTTGTTAATGTGGACTTTGCTGATCTTCGTACCACTCTTTCAGATGGTGGTTTTGCAGTTATTGGGCTTGGAGAAGCTTCACTTGATGCCAAGAAAGAAGATCGTGCACGTGTTGCAGTTGAAACCGCACTTAATTCCCCGCTTCTCGATGCTGATGTTAGCACCTCCACCAGAGCACTTATTAACGTTGTAGGGGGAGAAGATATGAGCCTTAAAGAGGCAGAATATGTAGTTTCAGAGACAGCCTCAAGAATAAACCAGAATGCACACATAATCTGGGGCTCTCGCATTGATGAGAACATAAAAAAATCTTCTATGCGTGTGCTTGTGGTGCTTACTGGTGTCAGATTCCTCAAATACGTCCCGAAAATAGAGGGGAATAGTGAGCTTGATCTCGATATTATAGGTTAGGTGATAACTTGGATTTAGGAGAACTGATTAAAAGATGTATAAGGATAATTTACATTTCGCGCAAACCAACCGGTAGTGAATATTCTAAAGTTGCACGGGTTACTGCTTTAGGTATGGCCATATTCGGTCTGGTTGGCTTTGTCATTTCTATCTTATTTGGTTTGATTAGGTGAAAATATGATCCATACTATACGTGTTACTTCCGGTCAAGAAAAGATAATTGCAGAAATACTCATCAAAAAGGCTCGCGCAGAGAAACTAGATGTTTATTCAATTATCCATGCAGAAAATGTCAAGGGCTACCTTTTTGTCGAGGCTGTTGATGAAAATACTATCGTCAAGCTTATACAAAAGGTAAAGCACATAAAAGGCTTCTTAAAAAAATCAATTGGTGTTGAGGAAATAGCAAACCTTGTCAAGGCCGATCAGCAACCTTCTATGATAATAGAACCAGGTGACACTATAGAAATGTCTTCTGGCCCATTTAAGGGGGAACGTGCCAAGGTGATTAAGATCGATGAAGCAAAGGATGAGATAACTGTCGAACTTATCGAAGTTGCTGTCCCTATACCAGTTACAGTAAAAACCAAGATGGTCAAACTGTTCCAAAAAGCTGGTCAAAATTCCGAAGACTAAATCGATCTAAAATTATTTTTTCTTTTGTCTATTTACCCTTCCATTTCTTTCATAAATCACTCTAACTGGGAAGGGTATCTCTATATTTTTCTTTCTAAAACTAGCTAGTAATTCAGTATTTATGTCATTGGATATTTTCCATCTGTTCATATATCCTTTGACAAGATAACCAAATTTGAAATTTAATGAGTATTCGCCAAAAGAATCAAATCTTACCCATACCGATTGAAGATCCATATTCTCATTCTTTTCGCCTATTTTTCTTATTGTTTTTTCTATTGTTTTTACTACCTCATCAACATCTTCATCATATCCAACGCCTATTCCGTAGCCTATCCCGGTCCACTCACTGGGTGCATGATAATTTTCAAGTACCGAACTTGCCAGTTTTGAATTTGGAACTACTACCTCGTTTTGTGCTGGTGTAATTATGCGTGTAGTTCTCCAACCTATTTGTTTAACCGTACCTTCAACACCACTACTGGAACCTGGATCTAGCTTTATGTAGTCCTCTTCCCTAAATGGCTTGTCGACTAGTATATGCACTCCACCAAAAAAATTTCCTAATGTATCCTGTAGTGCAAGTGCCACTGCTATACCTCCTACCCCAAGTCCAGTTATTATTGCACTGGTTTCAAATCCTAACTTTTGGAGTATGAATACACTGAAGATGAGGATTATTGCGATCCTTATTACATTTCTTACAAAGGGAAAAATTTCTTCTTCTCTAACCTTTCTGTTGTCTGGTCTTAATTCCATCCCATACCAGATCAAAAAAACGTTTGCAAGGGAACTTAACATAAATCCCCCTATGGCCAGCATTATTACGAAATAAACATCACTTGCATTCATTACACCAAAAACTACTGCTTCACTGTAAACAAGTTCAAAAGCCAACCATGCTGCAGTAAATATGGCTATTGGTAAAAAATATCTTTTAATTGACTTGAGTACTTTATCATCCAGTGCGGTTTTTGTTTTTCCAACTAGGTAACTTAAAATTTTAAGTGCTATCCTAAGTAAGATACTAAATCCAATAGTTAAAAGTGCAAAAACTATTACAAATGCGCTTATGCTGCCTCCAGGTAATCCTAGCAGGCTTTCAACAATTTCAACCATGCAACTATTCAATTAGTTAAACCTTAAAAAATCTTGTCGTAATTTCTTCTTTAGCGCGGTTAGCAGTAGGTTTCGAGCTTCCCAGAAACTTTTAAAAAAAATTCATAAAAAAAGCTTGGAGAAAGTTCGTGACCCGGGTTCAAAAAAATTTTTTAGCAATTTTTTTTAAAAAAACTTGCTTGTTAAACGCAGAAAATCCCTGCTAGCGCAATTTTTACACATACATTTATATTTCTTCTCTTTGATTCCAAACTATACAAATATTGAGGTGAAATAATGGCTGCAAAAAAGAAATCAATGAAAAAAGGTAGTACAAAGAAAGCAGGAAAGAAAAAGAGATAGATCTTTTTTGCGGTCTTAGGGCCGCGTTTATTTTATTTATTATAAATTTTATTCTAAATTTATAAATCTAAATTCTACTATTCTCATATCCTATTTTACTATCGTATGTATCTCTAATATCCTATCTAATTTATATAATAAATTACGATCCTAACTTCTATCTTATTATTCACAAATCTTTTTTACGAATTTTATTTTTCATTAGATTGGAAATCTATTGCAAAGTTCTTCTACTTCTAACTTTATTTTGGATCGCAGTCCAATATCCAATGGGTTGTTAATTATCTTTATCATCATAGAAGCTATCCGCTTCATTTCTTCTCCACCCATTCCTCTTGTTGTCATTGCTGCAGTTCCTATTCTTAGTCCGCTTGTTACGAATGGACTTCGTGTATCAAATGGTATGGTGTTTCTGTTCGTTATTATTCCTGCTTCTTCCAATGCTATTTGTGCATCCTTCCCGGTTACACCTTTTGGTGTTAGATCCAAAAGTATAAGGTGACTCTCAGTCCCTCCAGCAACCAATCTCAATCCATGCGCCATCAGCTCTTCAGAAAGTATCTTCGCATTCTTTACTACCTCGGCTGCATATACTTTGAAATTCGGTTGCATTGCCTCATGGAAGCACACTGCTTTTGCAGCTATACAATGTTCGAGCGGTCCCCCTTGCATTCCAGGAAAAACTGCCTTATCTATTTTTTGTCCATTAGCTTCGGGACACATTATCATTGCCCCACGCGGGCCGCGAAGTGTTTTGTGAGTGGTGGTAGTTATTATATCTGCATATTTTGCTGGTGAAGGATATGCCCCACCTGCTACCAAACCTGCAAAATGGCTTATGTCTGCCATCATAACTGCACCAACTTCATCACATATACTTCTAAATTCCTTAAAATCGATTATTAGTGGATAAGCAGTGTATCCGCATATTATCATTTTGGGTTTTTCTTCTTTCGCCTTTTTTCTTATCTCATCATAATCCAATCTTTCTGTTTCTTTTGAGAGAGTATATGCAGCTGGCTTGAACCATTTTCCAGAAAAATTAACTGGTGAACCATGTGTTAAGTGTCCTCCATTCGCAAGATCAAGTCCCATGAACTTGTCTCCAACTTCGAGAAATGCAAAAAAAGCGGCTATATTGGCACAAGCTCCTGCGTGTGGCTGTACGTTTGCATGACCGACATCGAATAATTTCTTCGCTCTTTCTATGGCAAGTAGCTCTATTTCGTCTACGTAGGTATTCCCAGCATAATATCTTTTCTTTGGATAACCCTCAGCATATTTGTTTGTAAGTATAGAACCGGTTGCTTCCATAACTGCTCGGCTTGCATAATTTTCAGATGCAATAAGTCGTAGTGTTTTCTTTTGATATGCCTCTTCCTTCTCTATAAGACTATAGACTGCACCATCAGTTTCTTTTAGCGACATAAAAAGCCCTCCATTTTTAGTTTGCCACTAGATATTAAAAACCTAGGTGTCACTTCATAATAAGCCTATGCTACATAAATTGCTGAGGTCGCATAACCTGGTAGTGCGCACGCCTGGAATTGTGCTTTTTGGAAAAAAGCACCCAAAAACTGTTTGTTAATTTCCCTTCGGGAAATGTTGTTAAGCTATTTTTGCCCGTAGGCAAAAATTAGCACAACTGTTTTGGGTTGCCTTTCACGGCACGTCCTTTTTAGGACGTGCTAGTCAAAAGGCCGGGAAGCGTGTCCCTCGTGGATCGGGAGTTCAAATCTCTCCCTCAGCGTATTTTTTATTCTTAACACTCCCCACCCAATTCTAGTGTGGCTAATTCCCATTAAATCCAAAGTATTTAAACATACCTATAATACAACTTAATATAACATTAATTCAGAATAAGTGACATATATGATAACCAAACACTCACCAGTAATCGATCCACTCATTTACCTAAATTCTAAGGAAAGGGTAGAGTTACTTGCAACCAGGGACAGAGTCATTGGTTCTGGTGTACCATTCAAGCGCACTCTATTAGAATCCATATTTAATTCTTCAAGGTTTTCAGAACAACTTATTAGAGCAACACAACCCTACGGACTTGATCAGGCTGCCCATCTTGTTAATGGTCTTGGTAACTACCGATCGGGATCAGAAACCGGTCTTTCGAAGCTTTTTAGTAACCCTACTCGTTCTGGTAAAAAAGTTTTTATTCCACAAAATGCCGGTGATCGTAATTCGGATTATCACCCGTGGCAATCATTTGCATATTGTGCTATGGCCGGTATCAAACCCGATGAATATCTCCCTGCTTTAGATGTGACCATGAAAGATCTTGCAATAAAAAGCAACAGGATCAACCTGAGTGCCAGTGGTGACAATGACCTTGGTCATCTGCTTTTTGCTGCATCCTATTTAGTTCCTGATCCAAAGTTCAAGTTCATTATATCTGGTGAAAAGCTCCCCCTTAGTGATGCATTTCGAAATGCTTACGAAGCATCCACCGAGCCGATCGGAACGTTATCTGTTTGCTCTGGTTATCATCTAATAGAAGGTATGTGTGCTGCTAGCAGTTTGGTTCCAGGTTTAAGTGCTTATCACGAAGATGTTCAAGCTCTCTTAGATATCAAAACCACTCGTATCTATATGGATGTTTCCAAACTTTACACAACAGTTGAATCAGATTTCAATCCAGCGTCTACTCATTATCTTAAATATAATCTTTTTCATGTGGGACATATGGGTGAAATGGCATCATTTGCCCGTTTTCATGGCTATACTATAAAACCCGAAGTAATAAATTGTCTGAATTTTTGTTGGAATACTCTTGGTCCACTCTATTCGAATCACATCCATCATGGTTTTACATCCTTCTTAGCTCATTTTAGGAGAGGGATTACTTTACACACTGCAATGGAGGATTTGTCAGCACAAGGAAAAAACCCAAAAGAAACCGATCTTTCCTCTTACACCTCTATTTTTTGAGTAACATTAAACCCAGAAATCCAAGTATTAACGCAGGCGCACAGCAGTTTTGTGATCCCCTATCGATCCCACTCGCTGCTTTTTCTAAGCATGCATTTTTGCATCCTAAATATTTTGGATCACCATGTTAGTATTCCCCAGTTAAGCTATAATTTACACTATAAAGTGAGCAACATTTCTCTTTGCATTGGTTTAGTTCATTATCTATTTTTTTCAAACTGCGCATTTACAAGAGAAGAAAACGCAATAAGAAAGATCGCATTTCTTATGGAAAGGTAAGCGATGGGCATAATTAAATTTCTAGGAACCTATTTAAATCTTTGAATGTTTAATAGCTGATGAATTCACGCGATATGTTGTATATCCTACCGTTTTTTCTAATAATACTTCTTTTTGGTTGTGTATCTAGTCCAAAAGAAAAATTACCTACCAATTCTTCACCATCTTCAAAATCTCAACACTGTAAAACTGTTATCGATTCTGTCCCTACAACTACTACTGAATGTGGTAATATCTCAGTTACTGAAAAAGTATGCGGTATGAGAAAACTTAATTATACCCTGCTAGAAGTTCCTAAAATTGATCTCTGTGTCGATGATAGTTCCTGCTCTGGAAAGCCTATAACTCAATGTGCTTCTCAATGTTCCAAGGTAATGACACGTTGTGCAATTTTAATTCATAATACCGACCTAAAAATTCCGGGAACTTGGATGGTTACTGCTAACTATACTATAGGTAATTACGGCTTCCAAAAAGATCCAATCTCCAAATATATCCTTCCTAACCAATCATTTGCGTTTGATTTCTACCAGATCTACCAACCCAATCCTTCTATTGGTTCGGCATCATGCACTCTTTATGTACTTAGTGATCCACTTATAGAAGATTGCCACGAGGAAACAAGACCCAAGGTTGAATGCAGTAATGTTACTCACATAACCGATGTTGAGCGAGAAGTATGCAATTAATTATTAGCCTTGTTTTCTCCGAAATCACATTAAAGGGCGGAAACAGGAAGTCATTTGAGAACTTACTCATTAGAAATATTCGTTTTGCACTATCATCTTTTCAATTTAGCATAGAAAATACTCACCGAAGACTGGTACTATCATTTGATGGTGATGTGGATAATGAGCAGATAAAAAATTCCCTCAGTCATGTTTTTGGCATTGATTATCTCTCTGTTTCTCATGTTACTAAACCCAATCTTGAAGCAATTGTTTCTTTTGTAGAGAATAATCTCAACACTAAAGGTCGTTCGATCAAAGTTGTCACAAAAAGATCGGACAAATCATTTCCACTAATATCACAGCAAGTAAGTGCCTCTGTGGGTGCTGCCCTTGTTAAAAAGGGCTTTAGTGTTGATCTCCATAATCCTGACCAAACAATTTTCATCGATATACTCAAAGATCGTGCGCTAATCTCATTTGATAAAGTCAAGTGCTACGGTGGCCTTCCAGTTAAAGCTAGTGGCAGCGTACTGTCTTTGCTATCTGGAGGTCTGGATTCACCTGTAGCATCATGGTTCATGATGAAACGTGGCTGTACTGTTGATTTTCTTCATGTTCATCAATTTCCCCAGAATAGTGATGTTGAAAAATCAAAAATTGTTCGACTTGTGGAAAAAGTTCAGAAATTTTCACCTGTAAAAGCCAATCTTTTCATAGTTCCATATATTGAATTTTATAAAAAAGCAAGTCTTGTTCCTCAAAAAGAAGAGCTTATAGCTTTTCGTCGTTTTCTCTTCCATCTAGGTTCAGCAATAGCAAAAAAATATCATCATCTTGGACTAGTGACTGGTGATAGCATTGGTCAGGTTGCATCTCAGACAACTGAAAATATCGTTGCCGCAGATGAAGCATCCTCAGTAACTGTTTTTCGACCTTTGCTTACATTCAACAAACAGGAAATTATCAATATAGCAAACAAAATTGATACTTTTAGTATATCTATAGAACCATACAAGGACTGCTGCTCACTTGTAACTAACCGCAATCCTGCTACTAAGGTTCCACTTACAATAGCAAAAAAACTTGATGATAAACTCGGTATGGCAGATATTGTTCAAAAGACGTTGGACCAGGTTTCAATTATAAGAATATAGCTTATGCGATCTATACAATATCCATCTGACCACATGGTCATTCCAAATAATCATTCTTGAAAATGAATCCTTTCGATTTTCACTACCATGCCATTTTTCTTCTCCAAAAGTTCCTTACTATCTATTTCACTTACACCAACGCCAACAAATTTATCTCTTGAATAAATAGCTACCTTCATACCTTTTGTTACATTTTCCATACTTTCAATTCCTGGTGCCATTATCTGTGCACCGGAAATAATTGATTTAATTACTGCTTCCTTGACAAAAACTTTTGGTAGGTCGATCAAAAATTCTGGTTTGATCATCATACTTTCAAGCAGAGAAGGATCATTTTTCTTAAACCATACGGCATCTACCAGTTCCTGCATGCTGTGTGTCTGATTTTCCCTTATATCCCCTACTGCTATTCTTCGTAGTTCCTCCATTCGTGCTCCACCGCACTTTTTGCCCATGTCTTCACATAATGTTCTAATGTATGTTCCTGCATCCACCCGTGTTTCAAAAAGTACTAATCTCTCATGTTTTTCTAAAAGTTTGATATAGTAAACGTGCCTCTTTCGTGCTACTTTTCTCACTGCACTTATTTTTGGTGGTGTCTGTATCAATTCACCTGTGAATTGAGAAAAAAGCCGCTCTATCTCCTCTTTACTCATAATCTTTCGGAATTTTACCAAGCCCACATATGTTTTCTCTTTACCTGCGATGTATCTCAGGAGTTTTGTTGCCTTTCCTAGTGCCACTGGTAGTACTCCTGAAACTTCTGGATCGAGTGTGCCTGCGTGTCCAGAACGTGAAGCTCCGGTTATTTTTTTGACAAGCGTGGTTGTTTCGTGACTGGTTTGGCCTGGGGGTTTGTCTATTATCAGAATGCAGTTGTTTATGTCCATTCCATCACTTCTTTTTTATTATGAAAAGACTGATATCTGCAAGTTCTTTTGGGGAATATATTGAGCTATTAAGACAAGCGTCAAATTTACTAGTCTCATAAATATCAATTCCATAAAGTTTTTTGTATCTCGAGCGATTTCCCTCATCTCTCTCTTTTATGTGGGCTGCTGCATCTTCCTTGCTTATATCATCTCTTTTTGCTACTCTTGTCGCTCGTATATCATCAGGTGCAAAAACCCGGATTCTTATATCAGCCTCAACAATCCAAGGTCCCAACCAAGTTGTAACCACACAATTTCCATTTTTGGTTTGCTCTTTAAGTAGTTGGTCAAATTTTCTATCTATATTTGGATCTTTTTCAGCCTTTTTCTGAAATTCCATTAAGCTTATCCCCTCTTTTTCTGCAAGATCCTTGAAGGTTGGACAAACAAGATGATAGCCCAATTTTTTTGCAAGTAGTTCACCAAGTGTGTTCTTACCGCTCCCTGTCAGTCCGGATATTGCTATTATCATACTGTTACCTTTTCATTTTTTTTACCTATTCCCAATCTTCCCATAACTAAGGAAAGTATGAGATTAGCTATTAATGAAATAAAAATAAACCACCAATACGGTTGCTCAATCCTTTTTACATTTATTATGGGTATCTCGAATGGGAGATCGACACTAAATGCAGTCCCGTTATTAAGAGTTGCTGTTACCTGCTCAGTAGCTTTTTGGGGAGTTGCATAAATTTTTAGTGTATCCAAAGGTGTATACTCTTTCGAATCAGTTGCTACTGTTATTGGTTCTCCTTTGGGTGCATCAGCAGCAGTGTCCCATCTTTCTATTTTATCATCAACACCCGATCGTGCGTAAAAGAAATATGTGGAGTTCTGTCCGCTATCTGAATTTCCATTCCAAGTTTTTACTGTAGCAATCCACTTTCCAAAATTCACACTACTGTTCATCTGATAGCAGGCTGAGAAAATTCCATCCCCTGCAGTTTTATCGCAACCAAAACCATCATCAGTCATATTAATCATTATATCGTCCTTGGCGTGCGGATCCATCTGGCCAACTAGCCATGTGAATGCAAAAAATATTGCGAGTATTATTATCATTGGTTTGAACTGAGCAAACATTACCTTATTCATCTTAGGTAAGAAATCCATTTGCTCTTTGAGTATTTCATCCATCTTTGTTTTGTTGCCCGCTTTTTTCGCTTTTTCGTAATCTTCACTCAGCTTCTTTGATTCTTTTTGTATGTTCCCCATTTCAGTTTTATCAATGAGCTTAAGCTGAATGTATTTCGTAAATGAGGCATAAACAATAGCTAATAATCCAACTAGGGCGGTAAAACTATCAAAAACCATCGAGTAAACTTATACTCGGAACCGTTAAATACCTTTGTCGTTTTCTATCTTAAAATGGCTGATTTTATAGATAAAGATACCAAGATAGAATTATACAAAATAATCATTAAGCGCTATCAAAACACCATAAATGAGAACGAATCCCATTCTGTTTCAGAAATCCGCCAGCGGACATCTCCTTATTCTGATTTTATCCGCTCACTCAAGGCAAAACTTTTATGTGATCTGCCTAACTATGATCATAAAAAGGATTTTTTGACTGCTGTTCACCTTGCCATATCATATATAGCTTCAATTCATACCTGTGAATTTGCATTTACCTTCTGGATGGCTTTTGAAGATATTGAAAGATTGAAAATTGCTACTGTTACTGACAAGTCAATACTCTTTGTTGCACTTCTGCGTTCTTTTGAATCAGAAGATGCAGTTGTTGTAATGACCACAAAAGGACGCGCAGTGGTAAATTTTGCCTGGGCGGGTAATAACTATATATTTGTTCCAGAAACCGGTTCGCTTGTTGTTGGGGAAGATTCAACTAAGATTTTTAGCGATGATCCACCAGCCTACTCTTTCAATGACCTTAAATATGAAAATTATGATAAATAATCTCTTCTAACAGAAAAAAATACTTAAAGCATTTTTCAAGTGAAACCGACTCTTCTTGCTTTTTTTTCCTCTGGTGGTGTTGGGCGTGAAGGAATAAATGCGCTCTTTATGACAATTTCATCCTTTTTCTTCTCAAATCCCATATTTCCAGCCGGGAAAATAAGTTCTTTGTCTAATTTTGTCATAACTCCACCAATCGCACTAACAAGATGTCTTGCCCCCAGTCCACTTTCAAGCGATTGCCTAGCTAAGGTCATAATAGCTTCTTCATCAAAAGTTATTCTTAATCCGGTACTTTGTTGAACTTGAGAAATCTTAGCTGCTATGGCTGGTGTTGGTGTTTTTAACATAGATACGTAATCTTCCAATCTAAGGGCATTGATAACTACACGAGTGCTAATTCTTCCAATCATCTCACTCATAAAACCTGCTTGTCTTAATGACTCGTCGCTTACTCCGACTTGCGGATCATAATCTGTAAAAGAAAATGCCCCAGATAAAACGATTACTGCATTTAATGGTTCACCAGGAGATAGCGTTGCATCAG
>JAHFFJ010000066.1 GCA_023248035.1 Microcaldota archaeon | reverse complement strand
GTGTGGACGTTTTCCTAAAACCATATCAGCAAAAAAATCATAGAGATCAGTTTTTACTAATATGACAGTTTCTTTCCCTTCTCTTTTGCGTGCCTCATTTCTCTCCCTCAATTCTGCAAAAGCATTAGGATCGCGTTCAACTATAGTTATATTACCTGCCCGGTAACCCGTACTTTCAAGCATTTCTGTTTCAAGAAGTTGTGGATCAAGAAGGAGTGCTTTGCGAAATTTTGGTTGTAATTTTATTGGATGTTGTTGAATTTGACGTCTTTGCCACTCCCGCCATCTGGCTTTAGCGGGAAAATCAAAATTTCTCATTGCTGTAGAAGTGTGGTTAAAAAGGCTTAAAAATGAATGTAACAGAGATGAGAACGAGGATCTACCAATTAACCTAAGATATAATATCCACATCAGAAAATGCAATTCGAGGAGAAATAAGCGAGCCATGAACATTTTGCTTTTTTTCCATGCCAGAAATCTTTGAAAAAAAATCAAATATATTCCCGCTTATCATAAATCCACGCACAGGAGTTCTTTTTCCCTTATTTACCAAAAATGCAGTACTAGCTTCAAGACCAAAATCACCAGTAGTTGGATTTGCAGTATGAGAGCCGTGGGCGGAATGAACTTCTAGATAGTTGTCAAGTTCATCAAAGTTGTTGAGAGAACCTGGTGAGATGACTATGTTCGAACTTGATAGAGAAGGCTGGCTGGAATAGGATTCACGATTACATGAACCGCATTCTTCCACACCTGAAAGTGCTGCAGTTTCACGATCATAAAGAAAAGATTGAATCACGCCATTTTCAACAAGAGTACGCTTGCTAGACGGAATACCCTCATCATCAAATGGATGTGTATTTATGCCAGGTGAAAGAGGATCATCATGCATTGTAAGCAAATCTGAAAACGATTTTTTACCAACTTCAATTCTGGATATTGATCGCCTTTTCCAGTCACCGGAAAAGGATGGGAGAAGAATTTCGAGCAGGGTTTCAATTGCCTCAATTTCCATAACAAGCGAGTACTTGCCGCTTTCAGGTTTTTTTGCTCCCTTCATTGCACGAGCCATTTCGGCAGCTTCATTGCCTATTGAATGGGTATTTTGCGGCGCTTTGGAAGAGGAGAATGATTTATACCCAAAGCCATCACCATCCATACATTCGACATAAATTGAGAAACCGGTTTTTGAATATTCACCAAAAAAGCCAGAGGTATTCTTTATAGAGGTAAATCGATTCTCCATTGAACATATAACCCTGGATTTCCCACCACGACTTTCTGCACCTTCATATGCCTGATCGACAAATGATTTTATGGTTTCATAATCATATGGATCGATTTTGGGATCGGAGATAACAACAGATTGGTATTTTGATTCTGGTGCAAAACTAAAGCTGGATTTTGATGAAAATTTTGATAGTCTGCTGGCAACTGAAAGTGCTTTTTCAAGATTTTCATCTTGACAATAACCAAAGCCAAGACGACCATCTTCAAGTATCCTAACTCCATAGCCAGTTGAAAATCCTGATTCTTTTACCTTGAGTTCACCACCACTAAAAACAAGGCTAGAATAATCTGACTTGGAATGATAAATCTCTTTTGGGAGCATAGTTTTAATTTCGAGGCCGTAATTTAAAATCATGAGAGTTTTTGTAGCTATAGACATTCCAGAAGACTTAGGGCTTAAGATTGAGGCTTTTGGAAAGGAAGTGGAAAAGTTTGGCATTCGAACAGTAAAACAGGAAAATCTCCACATCACTCTTGCATTTTTAGGAGAGAAAAATGATAGGGAATTGGAAAAGATAAAAGAGGAACTTCGAACGATACAGTTTGGCAAATTCAAGGTAGAGCTTTTAGGAGTTGGATCTTTCAGAGCCGGCGAGGTCGAATGGGTTGGTGTTAATTCCAATGAACTAGAAGAATTGGTAAAAGACATAGAAAATTCAATCGGATTGGAAGAAAAATTTACCGGCCACCTGACTTTCGCAAGGGCAGGAAGAAAAAGAATCGAAAAAACAGAACTTATGGAATGGATAGAAAAAAATAGGAACACTGATTTTGGATCTTTTGAGGTTTCTCATTTTTCATTAATGAAAAGTACTTTTACAAATGAAGGAATTGGATATTCGAAAGTGGAAACTTTTAAGGCCAAAAAAAGATGATAGAAAAATTATAAAGTAAAAAAATTACACAATAATTTTCCGTTCGCTCGCCTGAGGGCTCGCACGGAAAACTGAAATGCGCTCGCTATCTGCGGGCTGAAGCCCGCAGTATTTTCCGCTTGCGCCTAGAAAAAGGCAGCTAGTCTGCCCTGCTTCTAGCAGCTGGTGAACATCCTGAGCATGAATATATTTTCATGTTAAAGAAAAAGAATTTGCGCCAATTCATCTGCTCGACTCAAGTCTTGGCGCGTGGTTTACAATAAATTAAAAATAAAAAATTAGTAAGTAACTTTGCTTAAAACTGCATCAAATGCCAGATAGGGATATGCGCCCGGAATAAGGACGATATAACTATCATCATTCACAAACAACTGCAGATCACCGTTGTATTGTGTATTTACCGATGATATTGCAGATTCAATATCAGCCTGTTTGGCATTTGATTTCTTTATTATAAGGAAGTTACTTGGTGTACCACTAACTCCATAGGATTGACCTTGGGCTTCATCAGCATTTATTTGGGCCAGGTGTTCCTTGTTATCATAGCAGCTAGCGAATTTTGTAGCATCAAGACCAAGATCGGTTGCATAGCCTTTGAAGGTAATTCCTGGATCAGCAGCACCACTCCAAAGATCCTGATTACTGAAAAGTTTATCGTGCATTTCCCAGAACTTACCTTGATCGTTTGCACATCTTGCAGCTATTGCACCAGGCATAGCATTAGGATGGAAGCTTAATGGGAAGTCGCGATAGTATAATTTTACTTTACCGCTGTCAATGTAGTTAGTTTTTACCTGTGCTGCTGCTTCGCTGTAAATTTTAGCGCAGAATGGACACTGGAAATCAGAAAATTCAACCCAAGCTACAGGTGCACTGTCTTTTCCAAGTGGAGCATAGTCACCCAATGTCACAGTTAGTTTACCTGGAGTTGGAGCTACAACCGGAGTGGGTTGACTTGGTGTTGGTTGGGATGGGATTGGAGTAACTTGAGTTGGTACTGAAGCAGGTACTTTTATCAGTCCAAATCCTTGTGTAAATACTGAAAGCAAAAGCAGACCCGCAAGAGCCACGATTATAATTCCATAAAATGTATCTTTACTCATACTTATCGAATCTTTTTCACCCAAAAAATCACCTTACTCAAATGAATTTACTAATAGATTTTTTGTATCTCACCACTACAAATATTTAAATGTTTTGAAATGTTACTGCCATTTATGAAAGCTATAGCGAACCACGAAAGTAATGCGACTTTTAGACAGCATATTTCATTCGTGGTTCGCTACCTTAGCTAATCGCAAAACATTTGCGGTTAGCTATAGTTTATTTTTTATTAGTGGATTTTCCTAAAAGGCTATTAATATAACTTTAATTGATGTTTTCCTTTAAGGTGCAAAAAATGACTACGCTTGATCGTGCTATAATTGCTTGTTATGAAAAGGCAGGAAAACGTTTCGAGCTTTATGTTGATCCTGATGCTGCATACGCTTATCTTGATCGACAAAAACCTGACCTAAAAAATATTCTGGTTTCTGATGAAATTTACGCTGATGCCAAAAAGGCCGAGAAAGCCAAACCCGCAGACATAGAAAAGGCTTTTGGCACTCAGGACATTATGAAGGTATTGGAGTTAATATTGAGAAATGGGGAAGTACAGCTTACAACTGAACAAAAAAGAAAAAAGGTGGAAGAAAAGAGAAAGCAGATAATCGCAATACTTTTACGGGAAGCTATCGATCCCCGGACCAAAACACCACATACACAATTGAGAATTGAAAATGCCATGGATCAGGTTCGGCTTAATATCGAACCTTTTAAGGATGCGCGAGAGCAGCTGGAAGATGTAGTTAAGTTGCTTAGACCTTTACTACCAATGAAATTTGAAAAGATAAAGATAGCGGTAAAGGTACCTGCAGCATTTGCACACAAGTGCTATGGAATGCTAAAGAATTATGGTTTAGAAAAAGAAGAGTGGACAAAAACTGGTGACCTGGTAGTGGTAGTTGAGATATTTGGGGGTCTCCAGGGTGAATTTTATGATAAATTAAACAAGCTCACATCAGGCCAGATTGAAACAAAGGTACTTTCAAGTTTATAGTAGCAATTGAATGAGATACGCTCGATAACGCGCTTTGAAAAATCCCATTTTAAATCTTTTCTTTTAATAGATGTATGTAAGAGACACAAAAAGGAAGAAGTCGGATATTCTTCTTTTGTAAATTAGAACAATTGGGTAAGATAATTGAATCAACCCAAAAAATGAAATAAAACGAAGTTCAAAAGAGACCGCAGGTTTCTTTTATAGGAAGAGGGTTTTCAAATCAAACCGGAGTAAATAAGGTTGACGGATAGAAAACCGACCGGTGTCGGTAAGGAGTGGGTTTTCAATGGAAAAAAGAATAATTTTGCCAGGGGAAAAGATAGCTGATGGAAAGGTAACTGCCCCAAATACGTTTTTTGATGGAAATGCTACATATGCCGCAGTAATAGGCATGATGGATGAAGATGGCCGATACCTATCACTTGAAAACCGTTACAAGCCTTTTGTAGGTGATGTTGTAGTTGGAATGGTTACTGATGTCAGGCATGCAGGTTACGAGGTTGATTTGAACCTACCCCATGGCGGATTTATACCAACAAGAGATGTCAGACTAACCTTGCAGTTGGGGGATTTTGTAATCTGTAAGATTAAATCGGTAA
>JAHFFJ010000065.1 GCA_023248035.1 Microcaldota archaeon | reverse complement strand
TCTGGTGAAATCTCCTCCAAAGTACTTCCTGGTGTGGAATTTGGTGGTGCCCAGGATTGGAAAACCGTCATTGTCGGTACAAAAAAAGGCAAAGTTTCCGTAGCATACGATCGTCCTTTTCTGCGAACAGTAGGTAGGTTTGAACTAGAAAGTTTCCTTAAAAGCGAAACTAATGCCGATATTCATTTTTCTGAACCTGTGTTGTCTATAACAAAAGATTTTGTGCAGACCACCAAAGGTTGCTACAGCTATAAGTTCCTTGTAGGGGCAGATGGTTCTTTTTCAAAAGTTCGCGAATATCTAAAACTTCCAATGAAACACATCGTGGGCTGGGCATTTCATTTTCTTGTTGATAGCCCTGCCGATGAATTTCGAGTCTATTGGCTACCCGATATTTTTCCTCGTGGTTATGGTTATCTAATGTCCAAAAGTAGAGGGCAAACCATGATTGGTGGTGCAATGGCAGGAAGCGATGCGATCCACAAGGATCTTGCCCCCAAGGTAAAAGAATGGGCGGCTAATGAGTTTGATTTGGACATAAAAAAACTCAGTTCTGAAGGTATGAAGGGTAATGCCGACTATCGCGGTTGGAATTTTGGCAATACCTATCTTGTTGGTGATGCTGCCGGTCTTCTTAATCCACTAACTACTGAAGGAATATATTATGCAGTAAAAAGCGGAGAAGGCGTTGCAAAACATATTATTGGTAAAAAAGAAGGAGATCAAATAATGAGAAAAATGGTTAATGATCATAAATGGCAGGCATTCATATTCAATTTTGCTACTGACCCATCTCTCCCACTTTGTCGGATAATAGAGTGGATACTTTCCAATCCCAGTTCTGGTGTGAGGAAGAAAATCTTTGACTACGTGTTCTGGAAATTTATGGATGGATAGATTAATTCAAACGTAATACTCTCCGAATCTATATTTTTAATTTTAATATTGATGTTTTCCGGGGAATTTTGCGTTCTTTTATTTTTTGCCTTGCCAGTTCAGCGAGGTACTCTCCAATAACTTTACGCATTATACCCTCCACGTCTCCTCTCTTACTTACCTGCCTTGCACATCCTGGAAGTTCAGGTACTGAAACCGTAAACTCACCATCTGCAGGTTCAATTAAAATTTTATATCCTTCAACATTTATCTCTTCCTTCATAGTCCTAAATCCCTCCTAGCTCTCTCAAATTCACTAAGATTCACCCTAGCCTCATTCAGTTTGGTCTTTATTGTTGGCCCATTCAACATCTCTTGTTTGTTATGTGCTGGCTGAACGCCTATTATCTGATCGCCTCCTCTTCTTAAGAGTGTATTATGTTTGGCTCTTCTCACTACTTCAAAACCCATGGATAAAAGAACTTTCTTGAAATCATCAGGATGCATTGGTTTTCCTCTATACTTTACTTCCTGCGTTGTCTCTATTTCATCCTTCGCTTCCTCATGTTCATCGGGTTTCAGAATACTCATTATGTCCTTAAAACTTTTCAAGAGAATTGATGGATTGGCATAGTAATCCAAAGAAGTTTGATCGGCTCCTTCTGTATAGGTGTCAATAATATCTTTTTTATTTTCTATTGCTTCTATATCAGAAAAAAAATCATCATCTCTGGGGGTTTGAATTATTTCCGGGTGTTTTGGAAACAATTTTTTTATCAAATCTTCCCCAAGATTGCTGGCATGTATGATCTCTATCCTTTCTTCAACTTTTGGTTCTCCAAATAGTTCTACTGTTTTTTGCATCACTGCTTCATCTTCCACACCAATGGATCTGAAAAGATCAACGGTTTTTTTGTTCACTACCAGACCATCACTTAGAACTCTGGGGCGTATTCCTGAGCGAGCAGCGTCTAATTTTCCCCTATCCGTACGAGCTCTTGCACTATCATCACGAGTTTTTGAGTACTGTAAGGTATTTAGTCTCAATATAATATCCTCGGCTTTCTTAAGAACCTTCAAACTTCCTTTCTTTTTTGCTTTTTCTGCCTGGTATATTTTGAAGAGGAAATTAAGATTACTAGAAGAAGTTATGGTGGTTTCATGGTTCATCTCCGTCGCAAATTCTATTATCTCCCGCTGGAGTGAAGGTTCCAAATGCTTTAAACTAATTTTCTTTAGTTTCCCCTCTAAAAATTCCAGTTCCATAAAAGGCCTCGATTTCAATTCTATTAAACAAATTTCATTTAAATTGCCTACTATGTTCAATCTTAATGCATTTATCCATTACAACTTCCAAACTCGCTCTTTCGGAAAATATCAACTATGTCTATAGTTCTGGTCTAGGTATTTCAACAAGCGATTTGTAAGATTTTCTTTCCATTCATTTATCATTGGATTTACCGGTATAACATTGTAGCCGTGCTCCATAAGATAAGAAGCTACTTAATAACTAGGCCTATCGGGTTTATCAGATAAACCTACTATTGCGATTGTTTTTACCTTTCCAAGAACGGATTGAATATTTTGAAATGCATTTTCAAGCATACTCAAAAATTCATAAGAACTTATATAAAGATTAAGAGTATTACTCGTTTTATGCGTATGGGTATTGCATTATTACTAATTTTATTTGCTATTTCTTTTTCTCATGAAGAAATGGATTCAATAGAAAAAATTCATAGTAATCCGTGGGAATACCTGGGTATTCCATCACCAATAGATGTAATCTATCTCTCCATCCTAATTTTCACTCTTGCAATATTCTACGCTATCTTTATAAAAAATACATCTGAACAAGCTAAAAAAATAATTTTTGGTATTATTGTTGTCCCAATAATCATAAGTACTCTATATTTGACTTTTACTACAGTCTATCTAAATACTGTTTCTGAAAGCGAAGGTCCTGTTCATTGGCATGCTGATTTTGAAATCTGGGCATGTGGGGTAAAATATGACCTTATTGATCCAACTGGTTTTGATAATAAGGTTGGAAGTCCAGTTCTTCATGAACATAATGATAATCGTATTCACGTAGAGGGTGTACTCATAAAGAAACAAGAAGCCAGCCTTAAGAATTTTTTTACTCAAGTTGGCGGTAACTTTGATGAAAAGAGTCTCACTCTGCCAACAAATGAAGGTGTATTCACCTGGTCTAATGGAGATAAATGCAATGGGAAGATTGCCAAATGGCATGTATTTGTAAATAATCAAGAAATTGATAGTAAACTAGCTCACGACTATGTGCTATCACCCCACTCAATAACACGCATTCAGGGTGGGGAAGGTGATATCATAAAACTGGTGTTTAGCGAGAAAACGACAACATATATAGAAAAAGAACTTGGAGTTGAACCATAATGGTAGTTGAAGCAAGGCTTCCGGAACTTGGTACTATCCTAGTCACGGCAGCTATAGACTCTATAAATCCGTGTGCAATCGGAGTTATGATACTTTTGGTAGCTCTTATGGTTTCTAATCAAAAACTTCGTAGTAAAATGTTTTTCTATGGCAGTCTTTACATTTTCTCGGTTTTCCTTACTTACCTTCTTGCAGGTTTAGGATTGATATTTATCTTTTCCAATATACCACTTGTCATTGCCCAATACATCTCCATAATCGTAGGTTGTATTATCGTTTTTGGTGGTATAATAGAAATAAAAGATTTCTTCTGGTATGGTGCAGGTTTTTCACTTGCAATTCCTCCGGAAAGGGCCAAAGACATAAAAAAACATATGCAAAACATAAGTGCCTGGGGTGTAATAATTCTTGGTGCATTTGTTGCTGCTGTGGAACTACCGTGCACCGGGGGTCCGTATTTGGCTATAATCCTCCTACTATCACATAATTTCGATCTTTCTGCAATGATCCTTCTACTTATTTACAATGTAATATTTGTCGCTCCTCTAATATTTGTTCTTGGCGCTGCACTTCTTGGGGTCAAAATCAGTGATATGCAAATGTGGAAACAAGCAAACAAAGCCAATATGCGCCTAGCAATTGGCATACTATTAGTTTTCCTTGGTTGGATGCTAATCCTAATTGCAAATGGTACGATAAACCTGGGGTGATTTAATGGTAGTTATAGTAAAAAGGCGAGGTAAAAAAGAAAAGTTTGATGAAAAAAAGCTTTATGGTTCGATCTATTCTGCCTGCATGGACTGCAGCGTAGGCGAAAAAGGCTGTGAAAAAATGGCCGAAAAATTAGTTTCACAAGTAAAAACATTTCTTAAAGGTAAAAAAGAAGTCAATTCTACCGAAATATTCGGTTTTGTCATTCAAAAACTGGCCAAAGAGCATGAAGCTGCAGCTTTCATGTATCAGACTCACCGTGATCTTTCATGATAAAATATAGCGCAATACTGCTATTCTTTATTCCTCTGGTTTTAGCTCATTTCGGGGAAGAAGTGGAAAATCATTCGCCTATGGATATAATTCTTGACAATCCGAACGCTTTAGTCATCGCGGCATTTTTGTTTATAGCAATTGCTTTTCTTTTGTATACTGGTTTGCCAATCAAAAAGAACTACCGTAAACCTGCTCTGATAATATCCGTTTTAATATCGTGTATACTCATCATCGCAATCTTCATATCACTAACCCGGGAACCAGAAATTCCAAAACCCTACCATATTCATGCCGATTTTAAGGTCTACCTAGATGATGTTCCATATAATTTTTCCCAGGCCAAATACATGTCTACAAATACATCTAAACTAAGCCAGGTCGTTCATCTTCATGATATGGATGGGGATATAATCCACTATCATTCCAGAAACATAACCCTAAGTCAGTTTTTCTCCACCCTATCGATGTCTTTTAACTCCAGTTGTTTCGTTCTCGATAATGGTTCTTCATACTGTAACGACGATCAAAAATCATTACGAATGTTTGTTCGTCATACTGGTGACAACTGGGAGCAAATTAACGAGCCTGCAAATTATGTTACTGAAGATC
>JAHFFJ010000021.1 GCA_023248035.1 Microcaldota archaeon | reverse complement strand
TTGAGCATAATCTTGATGTTATAAAGAGCGCTGACTGGATAATCGATCTTGGTCCTGAAGGTGGCGAAGAAGGCGGAAGGATTGTTGCTCAGGGTACACCCGAAACCATTGCAAAGTCAAAGACACACACTGCACAATATTTGAGGAAAGTGCTGGGCTAGAATTCCTGGCTGAAAAATGAACAATAATAATTACAGTCGAATCTGTTTTCCTTAGGTTTGAATTTTTCGAACCTAGTAGAAACAAATATAAATACTGTCTTCATCTTATTTATCATGGCGGATAAGTTTGTAGCAAAATATACGCGCATTCTCCAGATACTTCCTGATGTTGCTAAATGCACCGAAAAACATCTAGTTCTTGTAGGCGGGACTGCACTGGCTCTATTCTATCTTAAGCACAGGGTGAGCGTTGATCTTGACTTTGTACCAATAAGTGGTGATGAAAAAGAATACAAAGAAAAAATAAAAGGTTGCCTTAGCAAAAAAGGTTACAATACACGTACCGCAACTTTTACAAACCAATTTGTAATACAATTTGAAGATACTACTATAAAATTTGAAATATTCTATCCAACACACAAGATTGCTCATTTAGAAAGCTTTGATGTTAATGGTGTGCCATTGCTTGTTGCGTCACTTGATGACCTCCTAAAAATGAAGATTGATGCCTATTCCGATAGAAAAAACGTTAGGGATTTGTTTGATCTAGTTTTCATCTTAAAAAATAAAGGTGGTGATTATTCACTCATTAAAGAACTTATCAAAAAATATGGTTCCCCTATAAATATGGAAGAAATAAGGAACTACATATTAAACGAACAGGATTACGAATTCTTCAAAGAGGTAACCAATGCTCGCTAAACAAGCAACTACATTCAATCTACTTAGCAAGGAAGGTTTAAGCAGTTCAGAAATAAAAAATCTTCTTGCATCATTAAAGATATTTCCGACTCCGTTTAAGGGTATTTACTATGTCCCATCCCCCCAGGAGAGGAGGGCTACATTCATCGATAAACCCCTTTTTGTCCTTAATAGGATCGTTGCTTTGTATCTTGGCAGCGATAAATTTTACTTCAGTTGTGCTACTGCGGAAGAATATATTGGTTCAAAGTGGTCGCCAGGAAATATTGTGCATATAGTCAATGAGAAAAGAAGCGGGAAGATTGACCTGCTTAAGAGAATCGGACGCAATGAAAAAAAGAAAACATATCGTTCTAAAAAAATTGCCACTCTCCTATCCTACTATGGTTATGAGGTTATTTTCCACAGGGGATCTGTTTATGGAGCCAAATTCAAGCAAACCCCCTATGGCAGGTTCGCTTTAAAGTCCCAGATAACAAAGGACAGGAAAAGATTCCGGGAAAATTTAGAAACTTGATTTCTCAAGGCGTCCTAATTGGTACAAACTCGGATTTTATTTGCTTCAGGCTGGTAATGGTAGTTGTTTTTGCAAATCCTTTTCTTGAAAGTGCCTTCTTTACAAAATTATAAAATTCATCAATTGTTCTTGTTCTTACCTTTATCAAAATCTCATACTGACCCGTAATTATGTCTACTGATTCAACCTCTTCAAGTTTTGAAAGTTCTCCCGCAATTCTTTCAGGATTACTATACTCTTCTGGATCGGTGTTGATAAGGACATAATTACACACTGATTTCCCTATTGCAGCCTGATCGAAAACCGCTTTATATGCAAGCACTTTCCTTTCCTTCTCCAGCTTCTTTATGTTATAGTGAATCGTTGTACCAGGTTCTCCAAGCGCCTTTGCTATATCTGCAAGCCTTGGAACGCAATATCCCCTTGAAAGCATCTCTAACAGTCTGGATTCAAGATTTTTCATAATTGTAGTTTCTACGAAAATTCTTATTAATTATCTCTATTTTGCGAATTTTCTTCAAAAATCACTATATACCAGCCCAATCAGATCTTTTTTGTGATTGTATGAAACGAATACTAGAAATCGGACATGGTGGTGTTCTTATTGGTGCAACCTATGCGCATTTTCGGAACCAGCTTCCAAAAAATGTTGAATATTTTGGGGTAGATTATCCACGAAATGTTATGCAAGAGTTTCATGATGATCGTCGGTTGGATGACCTAAACCTTTCGACTTTTGCTAATGGACAAAAATATTTCAATAAAAGAATGGCTGATCTTAATACAGAGTTTGAGCGAAATCCAGATCCCAGGATTCATTTAATCGAATCTGATATAAGAAAGGTCGTTTTGCCCTCTCATTTTGATGAGGTTCATCTTCATTTTGTGCTTTCCGACCCGTCGGTCTATCTTCTAGAAGATCTGCCAATGGAAATGCTATCAATAGCAAAATGTCTGCTAAAAGGTCGTGGTAAAATAATAATTACGGGCGCTGAGCAACAATCCCTACTAAGTCCAACTCCTATCGGTTTCGCTATGATAGATGCGGTTGATCGTGCAGGCTTCTCTGAAATTAATAGCAGGAGAATTTTCTCAGAAGTGGTTGATCTTATATCTGAGCTCATGAAACTTAGGTCTCAGCATTGCAGGTGCTTTTTCATGGAAGCAGTAAACCCAGACTATCAAAACTGATTAGTGCACAACCGTTAAAAACTCCAGAAGCCTATGATAAGCGGGATAAGAAAATGGAAAAAGCCGAACTAAAAGGGCAGGATCTAAACGAAGAACAACTTGAAATTGTACAAAAAGGGGATGGAGCCATTCTTGTTGTTGCAGGTCCAGGTTCGGGGAAAACACGTACTCTGGTTTTTAGAGTCTGCCATGTTATTGAGCGTGGTGAAAACCCCCAAAGCGTTCTCCTTCTGACATTTACAAACAAGGCTGCTCGTGAGATGAAATCACGATTGGAAAAAATACTGGGTGAGAAATCACACGGAATCACAGCAGGAACATTTCATCATTTTGCAAATCTTCTTGTAAGGAGGCACGCACACGAAATCGGACTTCAAAACTTTACTATAATCGATGAGCAGGATGCAAAAGCTCTCCTAAAACGAATAGTCGGTGTAGATGAGCCTGTAAAAAAAGGAGTTCTTGATGATATCCTGCGTCTAATATCTCTTTCAAAAATAAAAATGCAGGGTGTGGAAGAGTTACTTTCGAGCCCAGACTTTTTCCACCTTCGTAATCATGGAGAGGAAATTATATCGCTCGCCTCACAATACGAAAATCTTAAACGGCAGTCAAATGTGCTTGATTTCGATGATCTTTTGTTCTATCTCCACAAACTCCTCAAAAACCAGTCCCTTCGCTCGCTCTACCAAAACCGATACAAAAACATTTTAGTGGATGAATTCCAGGATACTGATAAAATCCAGGAGGCGATTGTGGGTTTGCTTTACACAACTGGTTCAAACCTGATGGTGGTTGGCGATGATTCCCAGAGCATCTATTCATTTAGGGGTGCAGACATCCAGAACATTTTGGATTTTCGTGATAAATATAAAGCAAAAACATTTTTCTTAGTAAAAAACTACAGAAGTTCCACTCCTATCATAGAGATGATAAACAAAACCATTGAAAAAAGTACAGTGAAAATAGACAAGAAACTTGTCCCTGCATTTTCGGTTCCTAATCCGGCTGAGCATTCACACCCCTCTTTCGTAGATTTTCCTGATCGATCAGAGGAAGCACGTGCAGTTGCAAACTGGATTAGTGATGAACGAGATGACGGAAACACAGTTGGTGTACTTTTCCGTGCAGCCTATCTTGCATCCGAACTTGAAGTCGAACTTGCAAGGCGGGGCATTGAATACGAGCTTCGGGGCGGGGTCAAATTCTTTGAGCAGCGCCATGTTAAAGACATGGTTTCACTGCTTCGCTCATACCATAATCCAAAAGATTCAACTGCAGTTGTTCGCTTATTCACTTTATTTCCAAAAATCGGTGAAAAAAGAGCGACTGATGTTGCACATTCCCTCAAATCTCCTGAAGAAATTGTACGCGCGCTATCTTCACTGGACAAGCTTGGTGTGTGGTCGGGCCTAATTGGCGAGATATACTCTTCACAATCTAATGCTGCAGGAATGCTTGATCGTTTCTACACTGATTTCTACAAAACATATCTCAAGGAAAATTTTGATGATTTTGAGGAAAGAATGCCGGATGTAGAAGCTCTTCTTGGTGCAGCCACAAGATATCAGTCAGTAACAGAATTTCTGGATGCATTTTCTCTTGACAATGCCATGGACCATGATAATAAAAAACAACATTCCATTGTTCTTTCCACCATTCATCAGGCAAAGGGTCTGGAGTGGGATTCTGTTTTCATAATCGGGCTTGCAGATGGACTATTGCCACTTGCCCGATCTTTTGATATAGACGAAGAACGGAGGCTTTTCTATGTTGCTGCTTCACGTGCAAGGAAAAAACTTGTGATGACTTATCCTCAATCAACCGGACGATTTTACACCTCAGGCTACCTTGAACCCTCCAGATTTATTACTGAGTTGCCTGAAGGATGTTACAAAAGATCCACTACACCTAAGGAGGGCGAGTGAATGCAGTTTGATCGTTCAAAATATCCAGATTTTCCTGGAGTCTATCTAATGAAGGATGGAAATGGGACTGTCATCTATGTTGGAAAAGCATCCTCCCTTCGAACAAGACTTTCACAACACTTCCAGTCACACACTCACAAACCAATCGATATGGTTCAATCAATAAACACCATTGAGTTCGTTATCACAAAAACCCCTAACGAGGCTCTGATACTCGAATCCAATATGATAAAGAGCTATCAACCAAAGTACAATTTGCTCCTCAAAGATGGTAGGCACTACTCCTATCTTGCAATAACAGATGAGAAATTCCCCCGCCTAATTGTGGCAAGAAAAAATTCATCCGGACGCTTTAGGGTAAAAGGTGCAAAATTCTACGGCCCATTTGTTGAAGGTTCAAAACGTGCAATCTCCGCTCGCTACCTGAGGAAATTATTCAAGATCAGAATATGCAATAAACTTCCAAAAAGAGAATGTCTGCAATATCATCTTGGAAATTGTGATGCACCTTGCATAAACAAAATAAGCGAGCAGGAGTATCAGGAAAATATCGATGCTCTTGATTGTGTATTAAACGGTAAAAATGCTGCAAAAACCATAATGGAAGAATTGAGGGGGCGGATGGAAACATACTCTTCTGCGTTGGAATACGAACGTGCTGCGGCAGTCAGAGATCAGATAGAATCCCTTAAGATCTTTTTTGAACGACAGAATGTCGAACGTAATCGTAGTTCTGATGAGGACTTCCTGTGGTTTCATAGAATAGGTGGAAACATCCATGTCCAGATTCTCAAAAGCCGCTCTGGTGTGATAGGCAAGACCGATCGTCATTGCGTTCCAATAAATGAGCAGGAGGATCCCGAACTTTCTTTTTGCCTGCAGTATTATGATCCTAAATTAGAACGAATTCCAGACAAGATATATTCCAATCTTCCTGAAAAAGAACTAGAATTGCTTAACTCGATCTTCAATTTACCTCTCTTCATCAAACCAGGTAGTGAAAAATCAAAAGTTCTCGAACTTGCCCGGTCTTCTCTGGTGTATAGTGAAATCGATTCTTCTGTAATTAAACTAAAAGAGGAGCTTTCACTTAAGCGGGAACCTGTTGTTATAGAAACCTTTGATATCTCCACTCTATTTGGTGAAAATTCCGTTGCTTCTATGGTTCAATTCGTAAATGGCAAACCAAACAAGTCCGGCTATCGCAGATTTATGATAAAAACTGTAGAAGGTCAGGACGACTTTTCCATGATGAATGAAGTAGTTTACCGGAGATATTCACGCCTTCTTAAGGAAGGCAGCACCTTTCCAGACCTGATCCTTATAGATGGGGGTATAGGTCAGCTTCATGCTGCAATTAATGCACTTGAAGAAGCAGGAGTTCAAATTCCAATCGCAGCTCTTGCAAAGCAGGAAGAAGAAATATACCTTCCTAGTTCAATGAAGCCAATTCGTCTCCAGCGCAGTAATCCAGCACTCAAACTGCTTCAATGTTGTCGGGATGAAGCACATAGATTTGCGGTTACCTACCAACGCCTTAAAAGAGGTAAAAAAATGAAAGAATAATGCCAAACTACTAAATATATTTAAAAAGTTGATCTTATCATGGTAAGGTTACATTTACTTTACATTAAGATAACATTATTTTTATCCAAGGGATAATATGGGAAATTATAAAATCTTAAAAAATGGGGATTTTGGGCCTAAAATTCTTTTACCCCTACTGGCTCTATTATTTGTTTCAATGCTTTTGATAGGTTGTGTCAATCAAAAACAAGATCTGCCAACACCTCCAAAATCAGGTGAAATTCCAAAATCACCAGATAAATCTATACCAAGTGTTCCTGCAAATATAACAAAGAACGATAGCATGGTCTCTGAAAACAAGACTGGTGTTGAAAAAGTAGAGCAGGCTATTGCTTCTGTAGTTCCAGATGGTACTTACACCGATAATGTTACCTACGCCTATCATAGTGGCAAAGAAACTATTGAGATAAGTATCACTGTTAAGGACGATATAATAACTGAAGCAAGTATCCATGGCTTTAACCCCCAACCGTTTTCAGCGAAAATGATTAGTGGAGTTAATAGTGCATTGCCTGATCTGGTTGTCGGTAAAAAAATCACCGAACTAAACATACCTCATCAGGTAAGTGGAAGCTCGCTTACAACCGCAGCTTTCAAAAACTATGTCGATGGTTTAGTGAAAAAGTGATCGAATGGCTATTGCTTCCAGGGCTAAGGAGCTCTTGGGTACATTGATTGAGATAAAACTACCTGAGCAACATTCTCATTTTTTTCCAATATGCTTTGCAGAACTTGAGCGTATCGAAGCTACATATTCACGTTTTTTAAACTCGCAACTGACAAAAGCAAACCAAAAACTTGGTGTCTGGCAAGAGGCTTCGGACGAGTTCATCTATCTACTTTCAAAATCAGAGGAATTCAGGCAAAATACTAATGGCAATTTTGATATTGCCCTCAAATCTGTTCTCGATGAAATGGGTTATGTTAGTTATTCTTCAAATTCAAAAAAAGATAAAATTGTATCTTCTAATGTCATGATGATCGATCGTGAAAATAATCGTTTTATGATCAACAAAGAAATCGAATTAGGTGGTCTTGGCAAGGGTTTTGCACTTGATCGGCTTTCCTCTATCCTTCATTCACATACTGTGGATCACTATTATGTCAATGCAGGTGGTGATATTTGTGCTAAGAAAGGTAAGTCTGAATTGCCCTGGACTATAATCCTTGAACACCCTGATGATCCTTCACGAGCTATCGGTACAATATGCATCGATGGTTCATCTATTGCATGTTCCTCTCCAAATCGTCGTAAGTGGGGTAATAATCATCATCTTATAAATGCACCAACAAAAAAACCTGCCACTGGAATTAAGGCCATTTTTGTTACTGCAAAGACAGGAATTGAAGCTGATGCTTATGCTACTGGTTTGTTTACTGCAGGTTTTTCTCAAGCTATCGCTCTTTCTGAAAAACTGCCAATTGAAGTATTGATAATCTCGAGTGATGGTAAGATGTTCCAAAGTAAGGGCTTTGATGCGGAATTGTTTGGTTGATTTCCTATCACTAAAAATTCCGTTTGATTCCAAAGTCTCATCTTTAGACTTAAATCAGGCATTTAAATGCCTCAACCATTTTCATAAATCGTTTCCATAGAAAACAATATATTTCTAAAAATGCTGCTCTAAGCATTCAAATGCAAGAAAACTTAACCTAGATTAAGTAAAAAGCTGAAAATGCTTACCGCGGAATAACTACATGTACTTTGACAACTTCACCGCCCAAGTAGGCAACTGCTTTTCAACTTCTTTTTTATTGTAAACCACGCGCCAAGAATACTGCCGACTTGAGTCGAGCATTCAATGTAATTTACGTATTTTATTGAAGATCCAAAAAGCGTTTTCTCATCTGCACAATGTGAACACCACGAAGCTCCATAAAATTTTACTCCTTTACTAGTAAGACATTTGGCTAAATCATCGTATTTTCCAACACTTATTGAATAGCTTCACATCTTAGGTTTGAACCCTCTCATCAAAAGACTATTTGAAACCACGCTAACAGAACTGAAAGCCATGGCAGCACCTGCAATTACGGGACTAAGAAGGAAACCAGTAAATGGATAGAGAATTCCCATTGATATTGGAATGCCGATGCTGTTGTAAGCAAAAGCCCAGAATAGATTTTGTTTAATTTTTTTCATAGTGTATTTGCTGAGTTGAATTGCAGTTACTATATCTCTCAAATCGCTCTTCACAAGCACGATGCTGCCACTCTCAATTGCAACATCGGTTCCAGCGCCAATAGCTATACCTACATCTGCTTGTGCCAGGGCTGGTGCATCGTTTATTCCATCACCTACAAAAGCGACTTTACCTGCTTTTTGCAGCCTCTTAACTTCTTCCGCTTTATCTTCCGGTAGCACATGCGCCAATACTTCATCTATGCCAGCTTGTTTTGCTATTGCCCTAGCAGTTCTTTCATTATCCCCAGTTATCATCACTGTCTTATAGCCCATTTTGTGTAGTTTTGTTACTGCTTCTTTTGAATTCTCCTTTATGGTATCTGCAATAGCTATTAGTCCTGCAATATGGCTCTCAGCTGCAACTATTACAACTGTTTTTCCTTCACTTTCGAGACTATTCATTTTTTTGATTATATCTTCGCTAACTTGTACTTTTTCTTTTTTCATAAGTACCAAGTTTCCAACTAACACTTTTGTTTTGCCAAAGGTTGCTATTATCCCATGCCCTGGGATTGCATTGAAGGATTTTGGTTCGCTAATCTTCAGTTTCTTTTCCTTGGCTTTTTTCACTACAGCCTGTGCCAGATGATGTTCTGAGCTATTTTCAGCAGAAGCCGCGATCTTCAGCAGTTCATCAATACTCATACCAAAAGTTATAACCTCTGTAACTACCGCTTCACCTTTTGTTATGGTCCCAGTTTTGTCAAACGCAATTATCTTTGACTGATGCAATAGCTCCAAACTCTCTGCATTTTTGATCAATACGCCATTTTCTGCTCCCTTTCCAGTCCCTATCATCACTGCTGTTGGTGTGGCAAGTCCCATGGCGCATGGGCATGCTATGACAAGCGTAGAGACGAGTATTGTTATTGCAAAAAGGAATGATTGGCCGGCGATGAAGTACCAATACCCGAAGGCCACAAGGCCGAGAAGAATGACTCCCTGCACAAAATAACCAGCTACGGTATCTACAAGTTTTTGTATAGGTGCTTTGCTCCCTTGAGCATCTTCAACGAGCTTTATTATCTGTGCGATCATAGTGTCGCTTCCGACCTTTGTTGCTTTGAATTTGAATGAACCAGTTTTGTTTATTGTTGCTCCGATAACAATGTCGTCTTTTCTCTTATGGGTGGGCAAGCTCTCCCCAGTTACCATACTCTCATCAACGCTGCTTACACCGTCAATGATTATACCATCAACAGGAATCTTGTCACCGGGTTTGATGATTATTATATCTCCAACAACTACCTCCTTTATGGGTATCTCTATTTCTTCCCCATGACGGATCACAAGTGCAGTCTTTGGTTGAAGGCCTATCAATCGCTTTATAGCTTCTGAGGTTTTGCCTTTTGCCACTGCTTCGAGGTATTTACCCAAAACGATGAACGTGATAAGAAGTGCAGCTGTTTCATAGTATATGCTACCTGCGATGAAACCGAAACCGACAAGCATACTGTAAACGTAAGCGGTGCCAACACCGAGGGCAACAAGGCTATCCATGCCCGGAGTTCTATTCACAAGACCTTTGAAACCGCGGATGAAAAAGTCCCGGTTAATATACATGACAGGTGTTGAGAGAAAGAATTGGAGTGTGGCCATGTTCTTAATAAAAAATTCTGGGTATTCAAGAGTTAGTATTCCTTTGAACATTTCAGGCAATGCCAGCAGAAAAACAGGAATCGTAAGTATTGCAGAATAGGTTACTCTCATCCTGAGTTCCTTTATCTCTTGTTCACGTGCTAGTTTCTCCTTGTCGATCTCTTCATCAAGCTCCATGAGCTCGGCATCATATCCAGCATCGACTATCGCTTTTTTTATGTTTGAGAAGTTGATTTTCTCTTTATCATAATCTATTACTGCCTTTTCTAGCGTGAAATTCAGATCAACATGGTCTACGCCAGCAGCCTTCTCCAGTGCTTTTTCTACGATGCTAGCACAGTGAAGTGAGTCCATTCCGATTACATGCAAGTAGAGCCTATCTTTGCCTTTTTTGGGAGCTTCCTCTGGTATGTCAACACCATAACCAAGTGCTTCGATTGTCTGTTTAAAATTTCCAGTGTTAACTTTACTTTCATCATAATCGACTACTGCACGAAGTGTTGCGTAATTTACGTTTGCAGTTTTTACCCCTTCAAGTTTCTTTAGTTTCCGTTCAATAATCACTGAACAAGAAGCACAATGCATTCCAGTTATCGATATTGTAGTTTTTTTCATTTATCCACCTTGTATGCCTGAGCACAATATTTGCAGCAAAAAGGAACTTCCTTCTCCTTGATTTTCAGGGTGTAAGCATCTCCGTATACCTTACAGCAACAATGAGCACAAGAAACAACTTTTGAATAGGTTAAAACGTCAATCATTTTTGATAGATTATCCAGAATTTGTTGTGTGAATTTCCTGCCCTTAGGAGTCAGAATATATCTCTTCATGTCTCGATTCCCGGTACTTTCAACAGCTATATACTGTAGTTTTTTCAAGTCTCTTAGAAAAGGATAAACTTCGGCTGCGCTGATTTTCTTGTGTATATTCTCTTCGAGTTCTTTTATTATCTCGTAGCCATGCCTAGGTGAGGAAGAAAGAAGCATTAGCGTATACAATCTTGAGAAACTAGTTACTTTCATTTTGCTCATCACGTAATATTGATATGTATCATTTTTAAATATATCATTTTTTGATATATTAAAAAGATAAGAAAAAATTTCCAGACCCCGCCCTATTAGAGCTAGGGATAGATCAAGAGACCCTTCGGTCCGTAAAGCATCATGGCTGCTATGAGAATAGCAAATGTTGCAGCTGTAGACAGGAAGTCTGTGAAGTTGTACTTGAACTCTACTTTGGGGGCAGCACCGGACTCACGATACATAAGATAGCTCAATCCAGTAAGCAAAAAGGCACACACACCAAACAGGATGTAGAGGAACAGTACTAGATTATCCCTTAACATCATGATCGAAGTCATCGCACCCATTATCCCTGCCATTAAACCCGCCATGATACCTTCCATCGCCCCCATTACACCACAACAGCGCCCAATGTTGCCTCCAAGGGCCATACCTACTATTATTCCAGCAGTTGAACCTATGAAAATTCCGTTTGTAGCACCAATCAGGGCACCAACCATAAATCCGGTTATCATGCCCATTGTCATGCCTACCATCATACCGTTCATACATGAGATCGCTTTCCTATAGCATTTCATGTGGTAATAGGAATATACAGTTACCACTGCACCGATAATTGTAAGTAGTAACAGAGGAGCATATGCGGAGACGTTAGCTAAATCTTTCAAGATAGTGACATATGCAATGCCCCCCAAAACAGTAAGAACTGCCATTGAACCAACGGCATAATTCAATAGATTTGTTTCTACTGCCACATGAGGTTCGCCAGCCACTATAGCTGAAATATATTTCTTGACCCGTTCTGGATTGCCTCGTGTACCTCCCTCCTTTCCTTTCTCAGGATATCCTTTCTCAGCAAGTTCCTGCTTTAATTTATCAAGTTTTTCTGGTTCACAAGCCACCGTTACAGAATGTTTCTCGAAGTCTACTGCTGTAACAACAGCCTCGTTTTGCTCCGCGACCATTTTGATAAGTTTGGTGCAAGAATCACAAGTCATTCCAGTAAGCTCTAATTTGAATTCTTTCAATTAAACCACCTTGTACCCTTCTTTCTCGATAGTTTTCTTCACACTTTCAAGTATGGATTGATCACCATAAATCACATTTACAGTTCCTTTCTTGCTGTCCGCATTTACTTTCTCGACACCTTTTATCGCGGATATCGAATCCGTAAGAAGCATCTCGCACGATTTGCAATGCATTCCGCTCACATTAAGAGTTTTTTCCATTTAGATTCACCTCACATGTATTGTAGACAGATTTCAACGAATAATGCAAAGAAACAAATAACAGCGAAAGGCTGAGCAAAGCGACATAGATACTTATGTCCGCTAGAAATGCGCTGGCAGATCCAAATCCAAGCCATACGAGCCAGATAGGCTGGCAAACAGGGCATGTAGTTGTGAAAAGCGCACCCACTGTACCTAATACCGTGGTCTTTCCTACGTTCTTCCTTGCCTCGTAATTATGGAATAATACCGCTCCGTTAAGGGCCATTAGGGTTACGATCAAAACCATCAGTACGATCTTGACTGGATCGGCTATTGGATTCAGTTCCAATGTTGATGGTACGATGATGTCCGAAGTGACCGCGAATATTGGTGCTAGAATTACCAGCAAGATAACGAATAGTACTCGATATCTTGCCTGTCTTAGCACATCACCCACGGCTTTGGTATAATCCATGTCATTACCTAAGAGGTTACAACAAAGTTGCCTGGTGGATACATCCTCATCCCGCAGCTATATTGGTAAGTTCCTTCTTGAGTTGGTGTAAATTCCACTACTGCCTCTTGGCCACCTTTAGACTGTACGCCTGCTCCATCAATTCCATATATCTTAAGATAACTGCCGCATCCAGCATTTACAGCGGTAAAGTGAAGCCTTACAGGTATTCCTTTTTTGACTGTAACCTCATTTTTATCGTAACCCGAGCCAGTTGCTTTAAGATAAACCTCTTGGATCCCTCCGCTACTAGGTGCAGTTGCCTGGCTTGGCTGATTTCCAATTGCCGGAGGGGTCTGCCCTGGAACACTTACTCCAGTCACTTGGGCATTAGTATTGGACGATGCCCAGACCAGATAACCACCCAAAACAATTGCCAGGAAAAGGCCAATTAATACAATTCCAGTATTTTTTTGTATTTTTATCTCATTACTCATTATTTCACCTTTCAAATTCTATTTCTTTTATATTTCATTCAGCTGAAACAATATATATTAATTTCTGAAACAATCAATAATTTAAATGAAACTATCTTACATATTAGTGAAACAAAGAGATGATACTATGGATCAAAGAAAGAAAATTATCATAGGAATAAGTATAGTTTCTGTATTCATATTTCTTGTAACGGTACTGGTATTTGTTTATGCCCTTGCCTCAAAAGGCGAAGCCGTTCCAAGTTTCCTCCAGCTTTTTTTGGATTATCATATCCATTTTATGGTTATAATGGGATTGTTTGGTGTTTTCTCTGGTCTTATGGGATATAATCTCCTTAATACTACTATCGAAAATCAAAAGAAAATTGTAAAGACCAATGTTGAAATAATAATGAAATTCCTTAATCCTGAAGAGCGTGAGGTAGTAGAACTTCTTCTTAAAAAAGATAATATGACTACTCAGAGCGAAATATCCAAGGCGCCGGGTATGACCAGACTTAAGGCCCATCGAATAGTGAAAAAATTAGAGGATCGTGGAGTAGTTCATGTTGAAAAATATGGCAAGATCAACATGATAAGAATTGTAGAAGAACTGAGGAACATAAAGTAACTTTCCAGTTATTCAGGATATTTTGGATTTTTAGCTTTAACTCAAGGAAGTAGAACAAAATACTTGTCGAGAGCTTTATAACCTCTGCTACTCAGAACAGCACTCGGCGAGATGATCTCATACTCGTGTCAAATTTGGCATTGTAGTGCTGAAAAGGTTCAGACCTTTGGTCAGATCAGAGCGCAGAAGTCAAATCCTCTGAACAACTCTGAGGGCGCAACCTTGTTTTTTGCCCTCTTTGTTGAGGATGGTCTGGCATAAGTTCTATTTAAAGGCTGGCCTGAGGGAGCTTAGGTGATTGACTAAGTTGCTTAGTCTATCACATGCTCAGGTGAGCGTTGCTTGAGCTGCTCATTTGCCCTTCTTACTGAAATCAATAGATTAAACTGAGGCCTATAATATTCTTTACCATTATTCTTTATAAGCGGTTTTCCCATAGATTAATCCAACAATTGTACCAAGAACGGCGCCCGTTATTATGTAGAATGCTGACTCGATAATCAACCAGGTTGTTAATGAAGTTGTTGCATGCTTTGCTCCTTCGGCAAGTACTCCTACGCCACCCATTATAATTCCATATACAACTAATCCAAAAATTAAACCTTCTTGTATTGGTTTTTTTCCTCTCCTAAAAAACTGAAAAATGTAAACAAAAGCCAGCCCTTCCAGAATAAATGAAATAAACCCTAATGCTATAATCGGTTCAATTGAATAAATTTTTAGCGCCTCATAAACTGATTTAAAAATTACTAAATGCCAAAGAAATGCAATCATAAATCCAACAATAATGAAAGCCAACGTTGCGAAAATATATTTTTTCTTATCCATTTTCGTCACCTATTTAATAGAATGAAAGCCCACTTTATTTCCTTCGGTGTCTTCAAAATATGCCATAAAACCATTTGAACCAATTGCCGTTTTTGGCAAAATAATTTTTCCACCTGCGTTCTCAACTTTAGCAAGCGGTTTGCTAAGGTCTTCGCCAGCATTTAAATAAACCAGCGCTCCTTTTTTTGAAGGTTCATATCCTGGACCTTGAATAATACAACCCCCAATACCACCATTCTGCAAATCGGCAGAGAAGAAAGCAGATTTCATTCCCATCGCTTCCATTGGTTGCATTGTTACGCCTAAAACTGTTTCATAGAATTTCTTTGCTCTGTCGAGATTTTTTACTGGAATTTCAAACCAGCTTACTGCGTTGTTCATTTTGATTTTGTTCATTCTTACCACCTTTTTCTTTAATAGATAAATTTATATTCAATAACATCTTATAATTACTTACTTTAGGTAATATAAAAACCTTTGGTAACTAAACGGTAAGTGAAATGACAATTAAAAAAGAAGCCATCGACAATTTCAAAAGTGGAATTAAACACTGCCCCATAGAAACTGCATTTGAGCATATCGGTAGAAAATGGGCGATAAATATACTAAGAGACTTATTTCTCGGAAAGAAAAGATTCAGAGAATTTCTTGAAACAAATCCAGAGCTTAGCGGAAAGGTTCTTTCCCAACGATTAAAAGAACTTGAGAAAGACGACCTTATTAAGAAAAAAATCGTAAGCAAAACGCCCCTAAAAGCCGAGTACGAACTTACAGTGAGAGGAAAGAACTTAGATAAAGTGCTATATGAGATAATAATGTTTTCAATGAAAAATTATTCAAAAGAAGTATTTCAAAATCCTTCTCAATTCAATGAAAAAACATGCTCAATAATAACTAAAAAGTCTTTGATGATTGAATAGTTTTTCTAGTGTCCGTCCCTAAAGACTAAACTATAATCTGCTATAAGCAGTTATCTTAAGACACTTAAGAAAAAAACTTGAGTAATAGAAATCCTAATGCTCCCCCTCTAAACATTCATTTTAGATGCCGTTTACTTTACAACTCAGTTTGATCGCATTGTTAGCCTAGAATTTGACAAAATTCTGCCATGTTCAGCTTGCTGACAGGAACGAAGCATCGTTCACAGGAAATTGGGTGCGTCCTCTGATCAGTATAAATTGCAGGGAGCAGGACTTTCCGCGCCTTTTAGGAAAAGGCGCCCCAAAATGGTCAGTTCGCTCGCCTTTCGGCTCGCACTGACGCACCATCAAAAATCCGAATAGGATTTTTCAACAGACTGTTTTTGGAGCGCTTTTTTTCAAAAAGCGCTTTTGAACCTGCGCAGGTACTAAACCAATGCGTTTCATCAAGCCTCTTACTTACACTTACCTCAGGGCTTTTTCCGAGGTTTTTGCCCTATGAAGGGTGTAAGTCCAAAAGCTCCCCTAAGCGCATCACATTTGGCCGTCATGAGTAAACCTCATGCCTTTTTCCGGGGTTTTTGGCGTCTGTTAAATTTTAGCCAAAAAGCCCGACCGGGCTCTGTCATCCCTGCATTAACAATATAACTAAGAGCTAGTGTTTTTATTCTGTGCCTCAAGGTACTCTAGCGTTTCTTCGCTTCCATTTAGTAGCTTCTCGAAGAGTTCCGAACTATCAAAGAGTGTTATCCTATCTTTTGTCTTTGCCCTAAGTTCCCTTATAGCGATCTCTCTAAGTGAAAGATTGGCTTCGAGGGTGGTTTTTACTTCCTGAAGCTTTGCACTCAAACCCACCTGATCCATCCTATTTTCAATATACACATTTTGATCATCTATTCTTATATCAAGAGTTAAACCGGGCTTTAGTTTTCCATCTATTTTTATTGCAATAACAGCATCTGGATAGTCTTTTTTTATCTCATGTACTCTTCTCAAAATTTGTTGTTCTATCTCACTTTGTGAAACATCATCGAACTCAAATTTCTCATAAAAAAACTTTCTTGATTGCACAGGAACAAACTCAGAACTCCTAGTTTTTGTATCATAAAGGAAATATCCTTTTTCCGCCATTTCGTCTTTCTTAAGCTGGGTTATAACTGTGCTACCGGGGATTAAGAAACGTCCTCCAAGTTTTACTATTGTCTCGTGTATATGGCCATTTATTATCAGGTCAAAAGGCAGCGTTTCAAGATATTCTAGTGAAATTTCTTCGCTTGCGCCAGGTATAAGTTCCTTAATCGACTGATGGAGCATGATTATTCTAAATGCGCCTTCATCTTTTTGGTAAGTTTCCATGGTTTTTTTGACTGCGTCAGTAGCATATTCTTCGGGTACGCTTCCAATTCCCAATACCTGTACCCGTTCCCCATTTTTTTCAAAAATACTACTTTTTCCGTGCAGTATGACAATATTCGTACTGGCTTCAAGAAGATGGACAGGATTCACCATATCTCGGGCTCTTCGCTCATGGTTTCCATGTATGACAAAAACAGGTACTGAAGCTTTTTTGAATATCTCCACTGCCTTCTTTAGGGTTTCGAGTTTTGGTATTTTGACATCAAAGATGTCCCCTGCACATAAAATAAGGTCTGCATTTTCAGATGCACTCAAAATTGTTCTTTCTGCCTGTATGTAAGAATCTGATTCAAATCTTGCATAACCCAGATGCGGATCAGAAAAAATTGCTATTTTCATGATAAATATAAGAAAAGAAGTTTAATAGTTATTCTCCAAGCGGGGTGCACTCTCCACCTCCGCAAACTCCCATTGGTTTATCGAAGACAAATGTTGCATTGCATGAGCCAACTGTACCCTGAAATGGTGCAGACCACGTGCATTGTTCCCCCACAACCTCATAATCGCACAATTCTACCTTCACCTGTCCAATACCAAGAACAGTCATTGTCTTACTTTTACTCTCTTCAGGATAGAATGCTACACCACCAGCCGGACTATTTTTCCCCCAACCTCCTAATGATACAAAATGCATGTTATCTTTGTCAATAATTGCGCTTAAGAACAATGTGGAACTTGCAACATCTGGGCATTCATCACTGACAACTGGGCACACTGTGGCAATGGTCTGTTCTTCTATGTCGAATCTTACCCGATATTTGCTTCCATCTGGTGTAGTTTTACACATACTTACTTCTGGACTGCCACCTTGACCACCCGAGCCACCACCACCTCCCGAAACTGAACCAGTTGCTCCGCCCGAGCCACCTGTAGTATGGGTAGGATTACTCTCTCCACCACAATTCAAACTACCTAAAACCAGAAACATTCCAGCTGTAATACGAATATCTTCTACCAACCCATTTCTTCTAAAATTTCCTCTCCCCAGATCGGTTGGGGTAACGCTTCTTAATGCCGGCATTACATCACCGTTATATATTGATAAGGAAACCGTTTAAAAAAGAACGGTGGATATGAAATTACGATTTTGTTGGGCCCGTAGCTCAGTTTGAAGCTTTTTAGTAGCTACAAAGTTTCCTGAAACGGTGGAGCGTTCGACTGATATCTTTTAGGATAGCATCCTAGTTTTGGGGCGCGCCTTTTCCTAAAAGGCGTAAATCGAAAGGTCGTGAGTTCAAATCTCGCCGGGCCCATTCAATATCAACAGCATAATGCCAATTATTA
>JAHFFJ010000064.1 GCA_023248035.1 Microcaldota archaeon | reverse complement strand
GGTAGGTCTGCTTCAGTATGCATTAAAATCATGGAAAGTGCTATAAAGCAAAAGAAGAAAAAGATTGATTTAGTAGACTATTCTGTTTACTTAAAAGCTCATCTCGGGGTAGATTCTCTATGAAAGAAGAAAAAAAACTTATCGAAGCTGCACTTTTCATAAGTTCACGTGCAATTTCCCTTGAAGAATTTCGCACTCTTACCGGTATCGGTGCTTTAGGCTATCTTCAGGGTGTTATGGCGGAACTAAAAAAAGATTATGATGACAACGGTAGTGCACTCGAAATAATTGAAATTGAAGGTAAATACACCCTTAGGGTAAGAAATGAGCAGCTTGTCAAGGTAAAGCAATTTGCCCAAGATAGCGAGATAAGTAAAAGTGCACTTCGTACACTTGCTTATATTTCAAAGAATGATGGTATGCTAAAGTCTAATCTTGTCCGGAAAGTAGGTAATCATGCCTATTCTGATGTGCGTGAACTTCTGGATGCTAATTTCATAAAGGCGCAAAAAGCCGGTAGGAGTGCCAAGCTTACCCTTACCGAGAAGTTTAAGAAGTATTTTGTACAAGAGAAATCTGCTGAAGTTTCAGTTGCTGAGGTCGCATAATCTGGTAGCGCGCCGGTCTTGAATCGCACCTTTTTAGGAAAAAGGTGCGCCAAAAACAGACTGTTACAAAACCCTAACGGGTTTTGGGCTTCTTAGTGGAGTCATTTTGCCGCTAGGCAAAATTAGCAAGTCAGTTTTGATCCAACTTTTACTAAAAGTTGGGAAAACCGGTCCCTCTGGGATTGCAGGTTCAAAAACTTTTTTAGGAAAAAAGTTTTACAAAAACAGGTTGTTGAAAAACCCTTCCGGGTTTTTAAATAATACTAGCAAGACTGTTTTGATCCAACTTTTCCTAAAAGTTGGGGATCCTGCCCTCAGCGTTTTATCCTCATAAAATTCGCTAATATATATCTCAGGACAGTGATAAGGGACAGTATTATTTCTATAAATATTGATAATGATATGCAGTGCAAGGGGTTGGTCAACTGCACATTGTCCGCAGAATTCGAAACTCTCACTCTCTTGGGGGATGAATGAGCAAGCTTGGCGAATCCAGCTTTAGACTTATTTGATTCAAAGGTTAAGTATAAATCTTTTTCTGTTCTTTTTAATATGTTAGGTGGGGTGGAAAAATGGATAAGAACAGAATTGTTGTCGAACTATTCTTTGAAAAGCCAAGTTTTGAGGAAGTTTCAAAAATATCAAAGACACTGGAAAAAGCGGAGATAAAATCTATAGTAATGCCACCTGATGAAAGATATATGAACACTCATCTGATTATAGAACCATCCGATCTTCCAAAGACCCGCAGAGAACTTAAAAATATCAATATTATCGCTCTTGAAAAGGAAGTTATAATTATAACTCTTGAGAACAAGCCCGGAAGCATGGCTGATGCTGCAAGGAAAATATCTGAAAAAGGAGTTAATCTGCTTTATGCATTTTCTGTTTCGATGTCTCCACAAATGTCCTATGTCCTTCTAGGAACTTCGGATAATATCACTGCATTAAAGGCGCTTTCTTGATCTTCTATCAACAATATCCGAAGCATCCGGCCCGGTTCCTATTATGGTAATAGGTACGCCTATACTCTTTTCTGTTTTTTCTATGAAATCTCGGGCTTCTTTAGTAAGTTTGTTATATTCCTTTACGTGTTCATTACCAGGGAATTTTATGTCTATTTTGGTTATCGCTATTTGTGTTGCACCATTTATCATCGCTGCATTTTTCAAATCATCAAAATGAAGGTCGAGCGAAGTTCTTCTTGGCCTGCCGCTTACTGTCCCATACTCCTGCATATTTCTTTTTTTGGCTTCTTCAACTGAAATTTCATCCTTAAGCGGTCCATTACCCACCCTAGTGGTGTATGATTTTATTACCATTATAACTTCATCAATTTTTGTCGGTCCTAAACCTACATCTGCCGCTATTGTGGATGCAGAAACGTCTTTTGATGTCACAAAAGGATAAGTCCCATATAGATTTGAGAGCATGAATGCCTGAGTACCTTCTACAAGAACTTTTTTCGCTGCATTTACCTCTTTAGGGACATCAGTTAAGTATCTTTTAAGTTCAGGGCAATCTGAAACCGTTTTACCCACACGATTTACCCTATCCGAAACTGCCGGTCCGCAACCGGTCTTGGTGGTTCCGATTTTTTTTGAATTTTCTGATGCGATATCCCGCTCTATATGTTCTTTGGTTATCAAGCCTGCCCTAAAATCGATTCCAAATCTATCTTTTGCACCTATCATCTCAAGCTCTTTGAGAAGTACGTCCGGATCGACAAATACTCCTGCACCTATAAGGAGCCTTGACTTTTCATTTACAAAACCACAAGGCACAAGACGTAAACCATAAGCTTTTCCCTTGTAATAAACCTGGTGGCCGGCATTAGGTCCCACTCCGCCACGTGCAATTATTTCTGGATTGTCATTTATCGCAAGATAAGAAATAATCTTACCCTTGCCTTCATCTCCATACTGGCCACCGACTATGATTGTTATCATTTTAATCTCCATCTCTCCTTTATAAAAAAGGTTTATTTAGTGTTGTTGTTTTACTGTTCTTATTCTCGGCATGTGTTAGAAAAGGTTAAAAAATGAATTAATCACACTCCAACTAATGCAGAGGATGAAAATTTTCTTGCCACTAGCATTTGCAACTTCCTGCAGCTTAGCTCATAACATCCCAGCGTCTCCAATAAAGTCCCCTCTGAGTTTTGCTCCTAGTGAACTTACTGCCCATGCCACTAACATCAATTCTCCAGAAGATTTTAGACCATTTGAGCCTTTACTTGCAGCTGCTAGCGGTATTATCCCACTTTCTCCAAAATCCATAATAATAACTGACAAAGACACTGTTCATACTTCATGCAATTGGTTCAATGCAGCTGGGTGTTATCTTCCAGTAGAGGATAAAATCTATGTAGCATCACAAAAAAGTGATATTGTTCTTCGTTCTTTTTCTGACAAAGGGGAAAAATGCTCTGCTCCTGAAAGTTCGTTTGTGGATGCTCAAGTTCTTGCTACCTATATTCACGAACAAGGTCATTATCTTGAACCCTCGTTCTCTGAGGGTGGTGACTTTAAAAGCTGGATAAATGAACTACGAGCACAGGCATTCGAATTTTATTTCTGGGAATTTACTGCTCGATATGATCGTACTTTAGCTTTGAGCATGCTTATCCCACTCACTAATGTTAATACTGGAGCGTTCCCGCAAAACATTGAGAGGGCAGTTTCACTTGTAGAAACACCTCATCATAGTCTTGCATTCGAATCAATTTTTACCCTTCTTGCTTCTGGTTTTGACTCCTACCATGATCTTTGGGTTTATGTAAATTCCCACACTTCTAAAGAAATAGTTGCCAGAATTAAAGAAACTGATCAGAAAAACGATTACCATTCTTATTGGATGGGTCGCCAAAGAGCAAAAGATCGCTTCTTTGAAATTGCAGGAGTTCAGAGAGTAAAACTAGATGTCAATGTGAATGCTCTTAATTTTCATTTTGGACAATTTAAAGGTTCTGATTTTTCTTATCTCGAAGTCTTTCCTACTTACACCGATATGAAATACTCTATGGATTTTGAAAATGCGAGAGTTCAAATTCACTATCAGGTTTCTAAAAATTCCTACTTTAGGTCCCCTTTCTATGTAAAAATAACAATCACTACTTCAGATGATCTTTCTTTTATTGCAGAATCTACTGGCGAATCAAATTCACACAGGTATTTCGCAACCTATAAGGTTTCGGATTCAGTTGGTGATCTTATTAGGCGTGAATACAATCCTTCTGGTGAAAGTAAAATCCCAACTGTTACAATACAGGCTAATACATTTTCCCTAAACCCGAGTTTTTGTGATACAGATGAAAGAGATGACTCTGATAATTACAAGAGATATGATCGCTTTGTACGTTCACTGCTTCTTGGTTTAACCGAGTCTATAGGTGAAAAAGTGGTGTCAATACCAAATCATCCATTTGGTCTATGCCACACCCATAATTCTGAACAGGAAAGATTTCAATCTCATTATATTTCAACTGCCAACTTGCCTACTACTGTTTTTCAAACCAAAAAATTCACTCATGAAGCAGTTAAAGCTTTCATCTCCAGTCTATAATATTTAATACTCTCCCGCAACCTGAATAAAAACATCAACACAAGTCTTAAGCGATTCTGTAGTATGTGCCTTAAGCGCTGCTCCTGCAGCTTTGGGATGCCCACCACCTGCACCGCCAAGTATTTTACCCACCTTCGCCATCACACTATTAAGCGGTATCTTGACATTTTTTCTTGCCCTTGCAGATATGCGGGTTTCACCTTCACGATCCTTCCATTTTGCTACAAAAGCAACATCGGCAGCCTCTGTAATAAGTGATGCGATATCGCTCTCATTGCTGCTGGTTTCGGTTGTGGCTATTATGTATCCTGCACAATAAATATAGTCCATTTTTTTCATTCCGGAAAGTATGGCGATTTTTGCTTCCTGTTTTTGTTCTGGTTCGGCAAAAGAAAGCAGTTCCTGATAATCCGCATTGGCTATTTTCATGAGCCTGGAAAGTGTTTCAAAAGTTCCTGCCCGTGCAGACTTAAACCGAGCGCCATCTGCAATTATGCCTACACAAAGGGCAAATGCTGCATCTTTATCTATACTGGGTACAATGTTTGCTACTATTTCAGCTGCTGAGGGTGAGTTACTATCAATTATCTCCACTTCTCCCTTCATGTCCCGTCCTTCGCTCCTGTGATGGTCGATTATCCCAACTATGTTCCATCCCTTTGCTTCTGGTACTAGGGTGTATGCGCTAGTGTCGACTACAATAATGCCTTCGTAATCTTCTTTTTTAATAGAATTAAGTTCACTTGTTTTTATCCCAAGTTTTTCTCCAAGCAGTCTTGCAC
>JAHFFJ010000063.1 GCA_023248035.1 Microcaldota archaeon | reverse complement strand
ACCATAACTAGGCAAATAGATTTCACTCCATGCATGTGGCTGCCATGAATCACTAAAAACATATCCCCCTACATAGCGGCTTTCAAATCCTAATGAGCGGGCAAGTGAAATCATAAGGTGAGTGTATTCTGAGCACACACCATGAAGATCCTTGAAAACCTCGGGAGCATTTTTTATTTGTCCGACATAAGAAATATCATATTGCATATTGTTGTGCACCCAATTAGTTAGCGCTGCAATGGTCCTTAGTGAAGAGTTTCTTTCTGCAAGACTGGAGGCAAGTAAACGCATGGTAGTGGTGGAGGAAGTGAGATTGGTAGATGGGAGAGGGTTGGGGAGGAATGATGGATCAGAAATAATGTTAGTGTCATAGTTTATTTCCACAATGGCCTTGCCAGTTATTTTTGAGGCGCTTCCCTTGTATTTTAGCCATATAGTGCCATTTTCATCGGTGTATTGAACTACATCTTCATCAGTATAGACTGCAAGCACACGCTGATTACTATCATTTGCTACAAGCGCCCCACTAAACTCGTAGGGCGTGCTGCTGGATATTGACCAGGTCCTTTCAATTGTGATGTGAGAAAGACCAAATGAGGAGAAAGTAATTGCCAGGATAATAAGAAAGGTGAGAAATGTCCTCATAAGAAGTGATCTGCTTATGAGTCTTATAAACTATTCGAATTTTTTTATTTAGTTTTTTTATTTCTGTCCTCTTAAACTCTTCATCCTCTCGATTCGTTTTTCAACAAGCGAGTTTGTACCAATATCTTCCCTATGCCAGAGTGCACCATGAATAAGTGAGCAGCCTTTTTCAGCTTTGTCTTCTGCTTCTTCAAGGGTAGTTGCCTTGGAAAGAATGGCAAATGACCGTGATGAAGTCGTCATTATCTTCCCGCCTTTATCATAAACCGAAGCGTAGTAGATTTTTGCACCAGATTCTTCTATTGCAGCACTATCTATAGTAACAGGAGAATCTGCAATCGGTTTATCGGGATAGCCTTGCGGAACAAGATATTTTACCACGGTAGAATCATTTGAAAAACTAGGCTGATGAAGCTGACCTTCGGCCATTGAAAGTAGGATATTACCAAGCGAATCGTTCAGGAGGGAAAGTGCATTTATAGCTTCAGGATCACCAAAGCGGGCATTAAATTCAACTATTTTTATTCCATGAGCAGTTGCCATAAACTGGCCATAGAGAATGCCATGGAAGGGAGTACCTTCTTTCTTTAAAGCAGAAACCACACCCTGAAGAATTTTTTTCCCGCTCTCTATATCAGAGTGCTCGAGAAACGGGAGTAGTGGACCAGTGGAGTAGCTACCCATACCCCCAGTATTTGATCCTTTATCCCCGACAAATGCACGCTTGTGATCCTGGATAGGGGGCATTACACCGATCCTTGTACCATCACAAAAAGCCTGGAGGGTAAATTCTTCACCAACAAGTTTTTCTTCGATTAGTGCAGTTCCATCTTTAGTTATAAGAGTCTCTGCGTATTTGAGGCCATCATCAGTTTGAGTGAAATGTTCCCCGCTTACTTTTACCCCCTTACCCCCAGTGAGACCAAGAGGTTTTATTGCAACCTGATCGTATTCTTTCATTAACCTAAGGGCATCGGCCGGGCTTTTAACAACTTCAAATTTTGGCGAGCCTTTGATACCGTATTTTTGAAGAAGAGTGCGCATATAGGATTTATCCCATTCGATACGCGAAGCAGCACGCGAGGGGGATGCAACTAAAATTCCACAACCCCCAAGCACATCGCTAATACCTGCCGCAAGAGTGGCATCAGGACTTGAGAAACCAAGATCGAATTCATGGCCAGCGATTGTTTTTGCCACTATATCAGCATTTTCGATATCGCAAATCCAGTATTCTTTTGAAAGTTGCGCAATTGCAGGGTTCTTTTTTGACATTATTGAATAGAGCTCGCAGTCATCCAATTTTTCTGCAATTGCATGCTCACGTGCACCATTTCCAATTAATAGCACTTTCATTTTTTCCACCTATTTCTTACCCGCTAAAAGTTCTAAAATAGAATCACGCATGGAATGTTTTAGAGGTTGTTTTATTATGAATGACCGAACAGTTGGATAATGCCTTAGGAGTTCAAACGTGAAAATATACTCACTCAATATTGTTTTTTTTGCTATAGAGTTTTTCATTCAAAGCGCCTCCTTATATATCCATCTCGAATTAGAAGGTTTAGACCTTCCTCAGTACGGCTTATTGCAACAGAATTTGCTTTGGAAAATTCACGAACATCAATAGTACCGCCATGGACCTTTATCCAGTTATAGATGGATTCTTTGAGGAGTTCATCTCCCATACCACTAAGCTGATTGAGTTTTTTTGCAAGCTCATCTCTTTTACGTTCGCATTCGAGAAGTATTCTGGTATTTGCCTCGCTTGAACGGACAAGGTCATCGTATTTCGCACCAAGATCATTATGCCTCGATTGTAATTCCGTGAGTTGGGTTGAAAATTCAAGTGCATCGCGATCGATGATTTTAGAAGTTTCTAAAAGCAGGCTGTTGATATGCGAGAAGATGCTGGTTGGAGTTACTTCGTAATAATCTTCTGCAACCTGAAGTATGTTTAGGAACGTTGGCATAAGATCAAGAAGACGGGCAACTTTGCTATTTTTGCCGCTAAAACTGTAGATGAATTTTATCGAATCTTCTGCAAATTCTACCCGATATTCTAAATATGGTTTGCCAGTAAGATCCTGACCCTTTATTTTTTCCACTAAAAGAATGTTTTTTACATAGGAAATTTTGGTGAAACCAAGTCCACTAAATAGGCTGGCTAGTCCCTTAAGTGGTTTTTTTTGCTTGGCAGAAACGATTATTTTTTCTTCAGACATTGAAACTTTCACCCTTATTGACACCTGTTAAAGTTTCACCAAACGAAACTTTCCTGCTTTTTTGTTCGTTCACTCGCCGCTTCGCGTCTCGTACGAACACTTCGACTAAAGTTTCATCAAACTTCATGCTTATTAACTCCGATCGACTGATAGATGGATCGACTGATAGATGAAATGTCAAACATTGCCATCCTCCAAAATCACATTCACCACTCCTTTTGTGGCCTTGCGCATCCTTACTAGAGAGAACACCTTGATAAGGTTTTTCTCATCTATACCTAACTGACGGAGAAATGAGATTATAGAAGGTTTGGAATAACCGAACTTTTCCAAAACAGCCACAAACTGCTCACCATCGATAAGGCCATCACCACGCTCGAACTCGCTTTTTATCATTGCAAGCTGACCTTCGTTAAGACCTATTTCATAAAGCATCCGAACAAATTGTTCACGTTCTATTTCAACAATCATATCCCCACCTTTTATTTTGTAGATGAGGAGCGGCTCCTCACCATCTATTTTGTCCATAAGGAACGTCATAACCCGCGATTGGCGCTCGGAAAAAATCATGTTAACTGCAGCATCACCAACACCAAAACGCGAGATCTCGTCATCTATGAACGTGGAATAACCAATAGAATTACGCACATAATCCCTAAATTCCTTTAGGATAAGGCGCAAAACGAAAACCGTTCCAATATTACTGAATATTGTCTTATGCATGTCGGTTGGATTTTGAGTTGCAATAATCAGTGAGAAGTTATACTTCCGACCTTCCCGAACAATTGTTATAACGTCACTCCGATCATCCTGGGCGATTTTCCAGGCTTCGTCAAGCACTACGAAAAGGCGGATTTGTTTGTCTTTTTTCACCCCCTCAGCACGCATGAGCTCCTTGACATATTGGAGAATGGTAAGCCCAGCAAGACTGCGCATCTCCTCACTAGGTAATTCATGAAGATCGATACATACAAGGCCACTGGTAGTGAGTTCCTTAATGTTCATTGTCGAAGTTCCTGCAAAGAAATCAGTCCCTTCTGCTGTAAATCTTTTTAGTAGCCTGGCGGCTTTTTTCTTCTTTGAATTTTCAAGGATGGTTACTACATCTACGAGCGTTTTTTTGGCTTTTGATTCGGTGGACGAATCTTTCTTCGATTCTTTCTTTGCGCCATAATAAACCTGCTCGAGGGCTTCTTCTATATCGTCACGTTCATTTGGATAATTTTTAAGATCTGCAAGGACGTCAAGAGCAGAAACTATCTGTTTAATCCTGCTTCTTTTTGGCAGGCCTACAAGATCAAGTATGTTAAGCCGCTCTTTTGCAAGGTTTATCACCCTGCCACCAGCTTGTTTCACCCAGTTTTCATATTCACCGACCCAGTCGAGTATTATTGCATTTGTATTCCAGATGAGGGAGGCGCGAGTTAGAAATGTTTTGACAGTATAACTCTTACCTGAACCAGTAATACCCATTATGGCGATATGCGGATTGATTAATTTGTTTGGATCCCAGAATACTGGTGTACGAAGAAAACGGGTTTTTCCTATATAGACCCCCTGGCTTGGAGAAGAAAGAAGAAGCTCTTTGCGGGGCTCTGGTGGGTGTACAAGTATCATTTTCCGTGCCATCTCTTTCGAGAGCATATAGGATGCTTTCATAGGATTGTTACACCGATTCTTATTAGATTCATTAAATGCCAGAAAACTGGCTATATTTAGGAAATGTCAACTTTGGGGTATAAAAATTCATATGATAGCCCACAATGAGAATTTATATTTTTCCATGGAGAAAAAGGGTATGAAATATGATATTGCGATTGTTGGGGGAGGCGCAATGGGTGCTTGTGCAGCTTATTGGCTTTCCAAAGAAAAAAAAGTAATACTTCTTGAGCAGTTTACAATAAACAATGAGCTTAATGCTTCGATAGATTATTCCAAGATCTTTCGTTATGAATATGGTGAGGAAACAGTTTACACCCAGATGGCAGTGGAGAGCCTGAAACTATGGAAAGAAATTGAAAAGGAATGTGGAAAACAATTGTATTTCCAAACCGGCCTTCTCCTTCCTGGTGGACATGAAGAGAGTTACATAATGAAAAGTTATGAAAGTTTAAAGAAGCTAGGGCATGGAACCGAGCTTTTGGAGGGCGTA
>JAHFFJ010000062.1 GCA_023248035.1 Microcaldota archaeon | reverse complement strand
ACCTAATTCTGTAAGTGCAATGGCATGCATGACTAACTCGCATGCATGGATAATATAGAAAAAGGATTTAGAGTACTACCGCCGCAGCAAGCTGCGGGGTATACACCCAGGCTGCAATTAATAGTAGCTACAATAACCTTGCCGGTCCCATCATTCAATACATAATCTTGGGTTGGAAATGCCAGAAACAACAATGAAGGCAATGACTGAATACAATAGATGGCTGATTGATTATGCCGGATCAAAAGGAGTGAGGGTACTTGACCTTTCAGTACTTGGTATCTTAGGCCCAGAAGATAAGAGAAGTCATAGTATGGATCCAACATACAAACGAGGAAGTGGCGGGCTACATCCAAATGAATTAGGCTACATAGCAATAGCTAATATGGCAAGCAACTATCTTCCAAAACCAATTACACGCTAATTTTTGATAGTTGTTTATTTTTAAGTGTTTCAGTGTAAGTTGTAATGCATGGTAAAAAAGCATATCCATGGGCAGATGGTTGGCAATACAAGTACGCGAAGTTTTCTTCAAATAGCTGGTGTAGGAGTGTTAATTTCAGGAATCGTCATTGTTGGACTGACAGGTAGCAGTCAAGGGAGAGAAACACAATTGAGAAAAGCAAACCGGCAAGTTTCAGAAACTAAAGTAGATGATAGATTGGTGGAAGTTAGAAGAGATATAATAAGAAGAGAAATAATAAAATTCCATCAAAATCAAAGTTCAATAATAACAGGACAGATTGGGCAGAGAACGATCTCTGAAGAAGAACGGAGAGAAATTTTTCCATTAAAAAGCATAAACATGCCTGTAGGTTCCATAGTTGGTTTCCCCAGAATGTCTGAGAGTCCTATAGTAATGGAATACGGAGATGTTTCTGGACCTGCAAGGATAAAGGAAGTGACTGGAGAAGGGGTTGTTGTAGAATTCTTTGGTAGTCAACACAGCGAGAAGCTGATAAAATACGGTGAATCTTTCTATATGACATTTTTTACTGAAGATGAGGGTATGATAGGATATCGCATGATACCATTTGAATTCAGAAAAAGTGAAGATGGCCCAATGGCCTACTTATCATGTAAAAGTGCTTTGAGTATTGAAAACGAAGATGAAACAAGAGTCGGTTTTCTCAGTTGTATAAGATAAGAAACGATATCAGATTATAAGCAGGCTGAAAGTGCAGCTGACATTTCAGCAGCAGAGTTAAAACGCTGTTTAGGATCTCTTGCTATTGCAGACATGATTGCATCATCTAATTTTTTTGGTATGCCACTACAATGAATACATGGATGTGGTGGGTCGGAAAAATATTTAGGGGCAAGATCGCGCCAGTCTACGCAAGGAAATGGCACAACACCAGTCAACATCTTATAAAGAATTACTCCAAGAGAATAAATATCTACTCTTGAGTCATACTTTGGTAGGGAGTGTGCCGATGGATGTTTTTGTTCGGGCGCAGAATATATAGGTGTACCAAAAAACCCATTTGGTACTGAGAGGGCAGGATATTTGAGATCTCCAAAATTAGCAGAAGTTGGAATATTCACTATTTTTGCAAGTCCAAAGTCAATAAGTTTTGGAACACCATCAACAATAATCACATTTGCAGGTTTTACATCACAATGGATAATGCCAGCAACATGAACTGCACCAATTGCATCGCATAATTTAAGGGTAACGGACAATGCAGTTGGAGTATCCAAACGTGTTGCGCGGAGGAGAGTTTCAAGACTTACACCATTCAGATATTCCATTACAAGAAAATGATTAGTTGGATTAGACGCAATAAAGCCCAGAGTATGAACTATATTTGGATGATTAAATTGTGATGCGATTGATGCTTCACGACAAAAACGTAAATCTAAAAGCATATTTCGATCTGGATCATCAGGGACAGAATGGATGGCTTTTACAGCATAATCCTGACCATCATGCGTTGCCAGATAAACTATGCCCATACCACCATGGCCAATTTCTCTTTTGAATTCGAATCCATGAAGAATGGGAAATTTTGATTGCGGATCGCTAGGTCCAGCAGGATAACATCTGCACCGAACAGTTCTCATGTTATAGTTAGTGTATAAAAGGTATTAAAATAGTTTCATTTTTGAAAATCAAGGTTATTTAAATTTCGCCCTTCCTCAAATTGTCATGAAAGAAAGTGAAAGATTTGCATCAGTTGCCAAAGAGAACAAAACCATTCTGTGTTTTGGTATTGATCCAGACATGGTAAAAATAACAAGCGGTATGAGCAGCACTAAAACTGAGGAGACAATAGCAATATTCTTTCATGACATAATTGATAAACTGCTAGAAGAGAATGCTATAGCAGCTATAAAACCAAATTATGCTTATTTTGCACAGTACGGGTTTGATGGCCTTTTTGTCCTACAAAACATAATGCAGAGATACAAAAACAAAATTCCGATAATTTTTGATGGTAAGCGCGGGGATATAGGAAAAACCAGCGAGGCCTATGCACGGGAAGTTTATGATTTTTGGGGAGCGGATGGAGTAACGTTAAGCCCTTATATGGGTTATGACTCGATTGCACCGTTCATAAGAGAAGGGAAGCTTGCATATTTGCTTTGTAGAACTTCAAACAAGGGTGCAGAAGATTTCCAGCATCTAAAATGTGGAAAGAAGTATGTCTATGAGATAGTTGCTGATAAAGCTACCAAATGGAAATGTGGGCTAGTGGTTGGCGCTACAAGCAACTCGATTAAAAAAATCGCAAAAATAACAAAAAACAAAGTTCCATTTTTGATACCAGGAGTGGGATCGCAAGGTGGAGATACCAGGATGGTTTTGGAAGCAATAAAGGGGAATATACTGATACATCGCATCAATGCTTCTTCATCAATTGCTTATGCTTATGAAAAACGTGGAGGAAGACCCGCAGATGCTGCAATAAAAGAAGCAGAAAAAATCAACAGTGAGATAAGGAAATTTTTATAGTGAACTAACTAGAATCGATCGAATCACCAGCAACTTCTTTCTTGCTTTTTTTCCTATATTTTTTATACATACCTGCAGCTGCAATCAAAACTACAACCCCAAGAGGCAGATACCAATTAGCCGCCAGCCATCTCTCATATTTAGTCACTTCTATTGTGTTGTTTATAGTTGAAAGCGTATTAGGATCATTAATCGCTACTCGAAGAGAATCTGCCGCTTCACGAATTTCGCTATCACTTAAAGGAGTGGATTGACCGCCAAGGGCTTGTAGTATTCCTGGATTGCTACCTATTGTCCTTAGTAAATCCGGACTTCTTGGATCATTAACAAAAACTTCAACAGAATGAAGGCATTTTGGAAATATCGGTCTTTTCTGGGCTTGATGAAGTAGGCCAAGTCCACCAACACCCACATATTTCTCAGGATCGGCACGAACTTGATCTACAAGATCATCATAACCATCGTAGCACTTCAGGAGCTGGGAGACTGTTTCTTTTTGATCAGATGGCAAACGATCAGCAGAAAGCTCATGAAGATGATCTAGAGCATGAAGTGCATCCTTCATTTCAACTTTAGATAAGCAACCGATAGATGTAGAAAGAGCACATATAGATAGAGATTTACCAGTTCTCCTGAAAGCATTCATGTTGCTAATTATATATAAAAGTGTTTATAAATTGATTAAGTAGACCACGTGTGGGATTTTGCTGGGCTAATTAAATTTTAATTTTTCTAATAAATCTGCAATGGTTGACCAATTCACCAGCACAACGTAGAGAACCAGTACCAGAAGTAAAAACCAAAAAATTCTTACTGGTTTTTTTATTAGATATTTGAAGAACTTTTTTCCTGGATTAAATAGAAGTGAGGTAACAATTATCCCGCCTGCTTTGAGGAAAAAACTGAGTATTTTTATTAGTGCCTCAAGAAGTTTATCCAGAACTGATGGATCGCGCTTTTCTGGCTTATTTTGAATCTTTGCTGGTTTGGATAACACCGATGTTTTGATCGGTGAGGGTTGATTTGGTGAAGAAGCCGGTTTAGATTGCCTTTGAATTGAAATTTTTGAATATTTTGAAAGAAGGTTGCTATCAGTATTTTTCAGGAGTGTATCATCGTCCACAATTTTCATTGTTGTAGCAGGTGCAAAAACACGAATTTTTTTTGCAACTGATTGCGAACCGCCCTCATCTGGTGTGGAAAAAATAGCAGTACCAGGACCGATCGTTTTGAGTTTCTCTACTATAGATTCATCTGCACCTGGAAATGATCTTGCAAGGGCACGAAGCCGGCGTTCACCTTTTTCAGTAAATGTTTTTTGAGAGAAGATTATCTTGGTCGAAAGCTGACCGAGGATTTCTTCTGGTATATCGGATACTTCCTGGGTGATAAAGAAGACTGAAACCCCTTTGGAGCGGATTTGTCTTAAGATTGTGATTATAAGGTCGTTGAGGGATTTATTCGAGTCCTTAAAAAGATAATGTGCCTCATCAAAAAACACCACAAATTTTGGAACTTCAACTTCCCCACATTCAGGGAGTTCACGGAATAATTTGTATAGAAGAAATGCCGGCATTATAGAAATCGAAAAGTTGGAGCGCATATCTGAAAGATTGAGAACATTAAGACCACTAAGATCTTTGAGATCAACTGAAGGTTTTCCAAATAGTACATCAAGGCCAGAGTTCGAGAGTGAGAGTATTTTTCTCTCGATAACTGAAATGCTGGATTTACTCATGCCACGCTCTTTTTTTACGACCATCTCATCAAAAATGTTTAGAAGATCAGATATTGTGTTAAGGATCCGACCATTTTTTTCTGCAAATGAAAATGCAATTGAAAGATGACTCTCTTGGGTGGGATTAAGTAATAGTAATCTCGATAGGAGTACGCTACCAATCTCAGATAGTGAAAAACGCATCGGTACAAAACGCGAACCAGCACTCCAATAATTTGATTCTATCTCATGAGGCTTGAATGGTGCAAATACATTTCTTTCGCTCTCCTCACCTGCAATGCAAAATCCCGAAGCATCACCCTTTACATCAGAAACAAAAACCGGAACAT
>JAHFFJ010000020.1 GCA_023248035.1 Microcaldota archaeon | reverse complement strand
TGGACCGAAGAAGAACTACGAAGCTTTGAAATGCCAAAAGAAGTTGATCCCCAAAGTCATATCTCAGATTTCTTCTGAGTTGCCAAGGACGCCACGGGCTTTAGCCCGTGGTAGTTCACTTATCTTAACCCATGTTTTGATGCCGAAGCCAAAGCTTTAGCAGTATTAGCTGGTAAAAAAGTACCAGAACTATTAATGTATGGATATGAAGGTAACCTGCCATTTATTGCAATGGAACTTTTACAAGGACAGCTTCTTATTAGTATTAGACCTAGTTTTAGTGACGAGCGTAGACTTTTTACTATTTTTTTTAATGTATGCCAAGCTCTGGAGGAAATTCACAAGCTTGGTATTGTTCATCGTGATATTAAGCCGGAAAATATCTTTGTTATAGGTGATGAAATTAAAATAATCGATTTTGGTTCGGTATTATTGCCTAGGCGTCGGGATCATTTTTATGATACATCTGTAGGTACTGCTGGTTTCCAATCACCAGAGGCTAGTGTAGCTGCCCAAAATGTAGATCATAGGACGGATATATACTCTTTAGGCGTGACAATAAGCTATGTACTATGTGGGGGGTTCCAATCGTTGAATCAAATCGCTAATAAGGCAAGAACTGCTAGAAAAGAAGAACGTTTCCAAACTGCTGCTGAAATGGCAGATGCAATAAAAGAAGCTGCACTCGCAAACGGTATAGTTCTCTAATACCTTCCACCGAATCTTGGTTGGAATGGTGGCTTCGTGAACAGATAATACTTCTCCTTGCCTTCAAGCTCACTCAATATCCTATGGACAAAAATACCAATCGGATCGGCAAGAGTTGGTACTCGCGTATGAAGATCTGCAAAAGATTCGAATGATTTTACCTCTCGTTCGCGTATTATTGCCTCCATATTCTTCTTACCTATTCCAGGAAGAAGATCGAGGGTGTGTACTCTTATTGAAATTGGTTTTGAGCGATTTATGAAAGTTACGAAATCTGCTTCCCGCTCACTAACGGCCTTCTTAAGTAGGGTTGGTAAAAATTCCCTTGCACCATTTGTAAGCTCTTCGTAAGATATCCTTCCTTTTATGTGGGATACCTCTTTCCTACCATCCTTACCCACACAGACTTTTTGACCCATTACTATGGTGGCATTAGTAGTAATAGTAGCTTCTAGCATTGTAAAAAATCTAGTTCCAATTAGTTGTACTGCAGGTTCTCTCTTTAATGCGGCAGCATGCCCTTCTGGCAAATACTCGACCACCCATGCGTAATCTTCCATAATATCCTCTCTTTACGCTAGTTCTTTAAGAACTGCCGCTATCTCTTCTTCAGATAGATCCACTCTATCCTTTACAAGAATCGCTCGAAGTGTGGCTGGGTTGTTGGGAGCTATATCTACTATTTTTGTTGCTATCTCCTGCGTTATTTTGCTGCTCACTATAGCATCCATTTGCTTCCTTACCTTTGAAGGTTCGGTTGCATATCTAGCAGAATTATCCACTGCCTGGGACTGCTCATAACCAAGTTCGCCCTCTTCTTTTCTCTTTGCGAGGATTTCGCTTGCTTCGCTAACTGTTAATGGCTTAGAAGATTTTATATTCATATTATCACCTATGCGGACAATTTAAGATGTATCGGGTTAACTATGACTGTTTTTTTTGCGTTAAAATCTTTTACCTCTACGAGATAACTATTCCCGCGTTTTTCCATTATGATTCCGTGTCTGTTTGCATAGCGCAAGTGTGGAAGACCTATGAATTTTGCCCTCGGTTTTATAACGACCGCATCCCCTACTTTGAATTTTTTAACTGTTTGTGTGACGCTTACTACACTTTTGCCCTTGAGCTTTCTAGTTCGTCTATTAAATGCGCCTTTTGAGGGTTTGACCATAGTAATCACTAGTAATTAGTTTACTAATTCCATAATGGAAAGTGTTTTTAAACAATTGCCTCCTTTATAAATGTTATTAAAGGGTGGTCATTTGTCTAAACAACCAGATTTTGTTATTACTAATATGGTAGCATCAGCATCATTGGGCCTTGAACTTGATCTTTATGCTCTTGCAAATAAGATACCTGAAATCGAATACGAACCAGAACAATTCCCTGGTGCAATCCTGAAATTTAAAGACCCTAAAGCATCACTCCTTCTATTCAAGAACGGTAAAGTTGTTTGTGTCGGATGCAAAAGAAGAGATATGATCGAAAAGACAATACAAAAAACGATCAAAATGCTCACTCCTTACGCAAAGAAAATCACCAAAACAAAAAAGCCCCATATTGAAATAACTAATATTGTGGCTTCAGCATCATTGGGCCTTGAACTTGATCTGTATAAGATTGCCTACAAAATAAAAGATGTTGAATACGAACCAGAACAATTCCCTGGTGCAATCCTGAAATTTAAAGACCCTAAAGCCTCGCTCCTTCTCTTCAAGAACGGTAAAGTCATCTGCGCAGGAGCCAAGAATGAAAAAGAAATAAAACTTGTGCTCATAAAAGCAAAACAGCTTCTTAAACCTTATGCAGAGAAACTCCGGCGATCAGAGTGAAGCTACTCATACCATTTTTTCTCTTATTTGCGCTTCTAATCGGAGCACTTGGACTAAAGACCGTAGGTGAGTGTGATTCTAATCCTAGGATTTCCGATCAGATGCAATGTTATCATGTTGCCGGCATGACTCAGGCTTATCTTGGCAACTATGATAGTGGTAAAGAAATTTGTGATAATATCTGGAACAAATTCGGGGCAAGTATAAATCCACAGGCTCCAGGTGCCAGTGATCAGCGCAAAAAAGCTGAGCTAATTGCCAATGCGTGCTTTTTTGACATCGCAAAAATAAGTCGCAAGCCTCAATACTGCGCATATATAACACAACATAACGATGTACAAACCCAACTTTTTGGTGATAAGGTTACTATTGATATATGCACTTCAGAAGTTCAAGAGCTTGCAAAGTCAACTCCAGAAAATTACTACGGTTCCAAGAATAACATCTGTCAACTTGTATTTATCCTTCCTATGTTTGTTATTGTCGCCATTCGAAAATAGGTCATTTTTGACTTTGGGTATTTTTACGTCCTAGTTTCATAAGTATCAATCGTAACGATACAATGTCCTAATTTTGGCCAACATATGGATTTAATAATTAGAAGTGAGGATAATATGTTATAATTAACAAAAAATTCTGTTTTTGTTGTTTTCATCTCTTTCACATAAGCGAACGAAGATAATCGAAATCGAATTTTAAAAGGTGAATATTAGATGAAATTTAGTGATATGAGTATAGACAGAAGAACTGCTACTGCTTTAAGTGAAATGGGTTATATAGATGCAACCGAAGTCCAGGAAAAAACAATCCCGCTTCTTTTAGCTGGCGAAGAGGTTGTAGTAAGAAGTCAAACAGGAACTGGTAAGACTGCTGCTTTTGGTATCGGTCTTATAGATATCATATCCAAAGACAAAACCAAAAAAGCATTAATACTCGCCCCAACCCGTGAACTGGCAAGCCAAATTGCAAATGAACTTCGTTCTATTGCTAAAAATCACAGGATGGACATTTACGCAATTTATGGAGGAACCGGTATGGGTTCGCAAATTTCAAATTTAAGGCGTGGATTTAGCATCGTAGTAGCAACTCCCGGGCGTCTTTTAGATCACGTTCAACGTGGTACCATTAGGCTATCAGAGGTTAATATGGTAGTCCTGGATGAAGCAGATCGTATGCTTGATATGGGATTTAAGCCAGACATCGATCGTATACTCCGCTCAGTTAATCCAAACAGACAACTTGCACTTTTCTCAGCTACATTGGATCAAACTATCCGTCAGATGATCACTAGTTATATGCGATCTCCGACAACTGTTGAGATTGGTCCAGTTGGCAAATCAATAAAAATCGATGAAGAATTTATCAAAATGACAAGAAACGAAAAACTGGATAGGCTCAGGCAAATACTTCTAAATGAACCTGCTGGTCGCTCGATAGTTTTTGTAGGTTCAAAACGTGGAGTGGAATTTATCTGCCGCCAACTCAATCAACATGGAATAGAAGCTAAATATCTCCATGGTGGAAAGAGTCAGACCCAAAGGGAACGTACGGTTCGTGAATTCCAAGAAGGAAGATTCAGAATACTTATAGCAACTGATGTTGCAGCTAGGGGAATACATGTTGATAATGTTTCTCATGTTATAAACTATGATCAGGCTGATAGTGCGGACATGCACACCCATCGTATTGGCAGAACCGGACGTATGGGTAATGCCGGTCGTGCAATAACTTTTGTTGAAACCGATCCGCTTCCAAAAATGCCACGTGGCGGTAGGTCGAGAAGTTCCAGAGAACCAAGACCAGAAAGATCCTATGGGTCAAATTCTGGATCAAGAAATCGACCACGAAATAGTCATTATTCCCGCTCAAAGCGATGGTAATTTTTTTAATACAATTATAAAGGCCAGAAAAAATTGAGTGATTTAGTCAACACGAGCACCCCTAGTGGTTGTGGGTGCGAGTCAGTTGACTATTTATAAAATAAAAATTAGAGTTCCATAAGTTCAAGGGCTTTTTTGACACTCATTCCTTCTCTTATGCCAAGATCTTCTGCCCATGTTGTTGCTTGCCGTATTTTAGCCTTCTTAAGATCATCTAAGGTTTTTACTCCAGAAACAAAAGCAGCAATATCGCCAACTTTTTCTGCAGTTTCCTTATCAATATAACTACATGCGATATATCCGTTCTTTGCTTTTACAACAATCAAGGGTAGGTTTCCAATGTCCTGTCTTAGCGCCACATATTTTTTTCCTTCAAAGGAAATTTCATCCATAGAGGCCCCTCTTTTCTTTTAAGCGCTGTGCCTGTTGTTTTTTCTTTTCGAAAATTTTTCTATGTTTAGCACAACTTATACAATAATATTGGTCAACAAATCCAGTGTAGGTAACATTGTCCTCCTTAAGATCAGTTGTGAAATGTGTTCTGGAGCTATACTCCACAGCCTTACCACGTGGCACTGCTCTGCCGCATGATGCACATGACTCTAGCTTTTGCCTTCCCCTCCTGTTTCCGCTCATATGGTCGCCTCAATGTATCTCAGATAATTTTCCTAGACAAGTGCCGTCCAGACGGAATACTAATGCACGATCAAGTTTAAATAGTTTGTTGTTAAGTAACGGTCCAAATCGTTCTTTTTCGTCGTAATTTATGATCGAACCAACAAGTGGATTGAAAGCAGGCATCATTATCAACTTAATTTTTTTGTTGAATTTTTTATATCGCATTAATATTTTTTCTTGATCTGGAGGTGCCACTAACCACGTCGGTTGCGAATGTTTTTTTCCAAATCCATCAGTAATAGTTACGAGCGGATGCTGATGTCCCATTACTATATATTGTGCGTCCATAAGTTCTTGTGCGGGCCATGAATGTCCATGCAAAAATCCCAAACCTTCATATACAAATCCTTCAGATGGAATTATTTCTGCCCTCTGAAAATGTTCAATTCCCCCATCATGATTTCCACGTACGATTGTTATCTTGCAAATATCTGCAATACTATTTAGAATCTGAATTGTAGTCCTATCAAGTGCTCTTATCTCTTCTTTTACATCCCCCAAAAATATTATTCGTTTTGCATTATTGATTTCTATCAATTCCTTTAGCCTAATAAAAAGTCCGAGACTGAATCGTTCATTATAAATTCCTCTAGTACGAAGTTTTCCTTCCATTCCAAAATGCGTGTCACCAACTATGATCGCTCCTTTGTGTAGGATGGCAGGTGCGTTGTATATGAACTTCATCAACTAACATTCAGTTCCCAAAAGTTAAATGCATTCCCGGTGTATACTATTCATGCCTATTTATTTTCGACATGATAGCGTCCGCCCTTTTCAGCGGGAGCTTATGACCGATATTTATCAGGCACTTTCTAACTCCCAAAATTTTATGGCACATGCACCAACCGGACTTGGAAAAACAGATGCGGCACTTTCAGCTGCTATAAGTTATGCTATTGAAAACAATCTCTCAGTTTTTTTCCTCACACCAAAAATTTCACAGCATAAAATCGCAGTTGATGTTGTGCGTGGTATTGCTGACAAACACTCTCTACCTATCCGTGTTGCAGATATGCTTGGACGTTCCCACTGCTGCATAGATTCAACCCTTCAAAATCTTGATAATGAAAGTTTCCACACTGCATGCAGCAGGAAGAGGAAAAACAAGGAATGTCAGTTCTATATTAATGCCCGCGGTCATGGGCGTGATGCGGAAGCTAAGGCAGATGCGCGCTTTAGGGTGATGCTACAAGATTATGGAAGCGGTAAAAATCATGGCGAACTTATCGAATTAGGAAGGGAAAAATTATCCTGCCCCTACGAATGGCTCCTTAAACTTTCTGAAACATCAAATGTGATAATTGCAGACTACTACCATCTCATGATACCGCAAATTCGTGACATCTTCCTTAGCAAAGTGAAAAAAAGACTTGAAGATTCCATAGTAATTGTTGATGAAGCGCACAATCTTGCATCTCGGGTAAGAAGCAGCCTTTCCTATACCGTAAGCGATTTTACTATGATGCGCGTGGTTAAGGAAATGCGTTTTCTTGGCCTCGATTCCGGTCCTATTGCAGAAGAATTTGGGGTTTGGGCGGCTGAACTTACCCAAAATGCAAACGAATACGAAATACAAGCAGATGCACTTCAATCATTCATAGGTCGATTCGGTCTTGATAATGATGAAGCTATAGACCGTCTTGAGAAGGCAGGAGCTGCATTTGTAGAAAAAACCAATCGTAAAAGCGCTTGCATAAGGCTTGCTAATTTTTTTTCAGGATGGGCAGGTGAGGAAAAATCTGTGCGGATAATAAAAAAGAAGAACGGTCATTTTTTCCTCTCCAAAAAGCTTCTGGACCCATCACCAGCTACCCGTTCCTTAAACCATTCACGTTCCTCAATTCTTATGAGCGGAACTCTCCTTCCGATTTCGATGCATCGTGATGTACTTGGTCTTTCACCAGAACGCACAGTTATGAAAACTTATTCCTCACCATTTTCCCGCTCATCAATACTCAATATCGTGACTGAAGATCTTACTACCAGATATTCCAGACGTGACTTTGAAGGTTATAGCGCAATTGCAAAAGCGGTTGATTCTGTAGTTTCCAAAACACCTGGTGGGACTGCAGTTTTCTTCCCCTCATATAAAGTGATGGATAAAATACTCCCAATCATGCTTTCGCGTAATCTTATTGTTCAAAAATCCGGTATGAAACCATCCGAAGTGCGTCAGATGATAAAAGATTTTGGTGGTGGGGGAGTTTTATGCGCTGTTCAGGGTGGCTCATTTTCAGAAGGTGTTGATTATTCTGCAGGTGAAATAAAAACCGTCATTATAGTTGGTGTTGCACTTGAAGAAATGGGCATAGAAGTCAAAGCCCTGATCAACCATTATGAAGAAGAATTTGGTCGTGGATGGGACTATGGCTATCTTTACCCTGGCACAATAAAAGCACTTCAGGCAGCTGGTCGGGCAAGGAGAAAAGAAACCGATCGCGTAGCTGTTGTATACATGGATGAGCGTTTCAAATGGAACAAATACAACTGGATACTCGATAAAAACGAGAAAGTTGTGGTGACAAACTCTCCAGAGCAGGAAGTTGAGAAATTTTGGGCGAAATAGGCTTGAAATCGGATTTATAATTTGCAAGTAGTCTTATTTATTTTTGTCCTTCTATATACTAAACATGCTTTTAGCAGTAAAATACGCTCCCAAAAAACTAGGCGAAATAATCGGGAATTCAGATAAAATTGAAGTAATCAAGCAATGGTTACTACAATGGCTTAGCGCTAAAGCGCGTAAGCCGTTACTTATTTATGGTCCGCCTGGTGTGGGTAAAAGTTCTGTTGCATATGCACTAAAGCAGGAATTCGATCTTGATCTTATTGAGATGAATGCGAGTGAACTTAGGAACAAAAATCGTGTTGAGCGTGTGCTTGGCCAATCCACACTTGCAGGGAGCTTGTTTGGTAGGGGTAAAATAGTCCTTATCGATGATGCCGACATACTTGCAGGAAGAAAAGACAGTGGCGGATCAACTGCAATAAAAAATTTCCTATCTGATGCAAATTGTCCGGCAATAGTTACGGCAAGTAATGTCTGGGATAAAAGTTTTGCGCCAATACGTGCGGAATGCGAGCTCGTAGAATTTAAGAAGATAAACAAATTATCAATCAAAAAACAAATTGATCATATAGCTAAACTAGAAAAACTGCCCGTTTCAGCTGAGATTATAACTGCAATCGCAGAGGGTGCTAATGGTGATCTTCGCGCAGCACTTAATGATCTTACCGCACTTGGTCCAACTAATCGTGTGCACGAGAAAGACATTTTCCAGATCGTACGTGGCATCTTTAAGGCCCAGACATATGCAGAAGCTCGCGAAGCTATTAGCGGGGACATAGATTATGATCTGATAAAACTTTGGGTAGACCAGAATATTCCTGCCGAATACGAGGATAAAAATGAAGTTGCAGCTGCTTATAATTCACTTTCACTTGCAGATGTTTTTGATGGTAGAATCAGGAAAACTAACTGGCAGTTCCTCAAATATTCTATCGATCTTGCTACTTCTGGAGTAGCACTTGCAAAATCAAAACCTTATCACAAATTTACAAAATATAATTTCCCCTCTTGGCTTAAAGACATGTCACGCTCTATGGAAAGGCGTGCTATGCTAAAGGCAGTTGGATCGAAAATAGGTTCCCGTGTACATGCAAGCAGAAAAGATGCAATAGGTTATCTTCCCCTTCTCAAGGAATTTGGAAAAACACACCCTAAAGAGCTTATGGACTTTTATGAATTTAGCGAAGAAGAACTTGCATTCGTGCTTGAAACAAGCGTGAGTAAACTCAAAAGCTAAAAATCAGTCATTTTACTCTGTCCAATTCCTGGTCGTTTGGGTTTCTGATTTGCACTTTCATATTTTGTACCAGCTTTCTTTGCCTTTTGCATCCCACCAAGTATGCTCTTCATTTTTTTCTCCCGATTTTTTGAAGCGTAGTGATAATACTCATCACGTGTGCCCTTTGTCATCAAGACTATTACTTGCCCTTCTTTGAGCCTGGCTGCCCTTCCCCTTCGCTGTATGGTTCTTATCTCGCTGGGTACCGGTTCATAGAAAATGACTGTATCTACTGCAGGGATATCAAGACCCTCCTCTCCTATGCTGCTTGCTACCAGTACATCAAATTCTCCATTCCTAAAAGCAGCAATGGTTTCTTCCTGTATTTTTTTTGTAACCCCATCTTTCTTGCCTACAAATAAGCGTGCACTAACCCCAGTTTGCTTTAGAACCTCTTCAATCCTTGAAATTTGGGAGCGGTACTGGACAAAAACAATTATTTTCTGCCCGGCGAGTTTTTTTATTGTTTCCACCAGCACGAGCATCTTAGGGTGATCTTCTTCTCTTTCAGCCATTTTTTCTATTTTTGCAATCTTCTCTTCATTCAAAAGTAATTTTGCCGATTTACTTTCCTTTTCTCTAAGTTTTTGAACATAACTTCTAAGTGGGTAGATTCCCTGGGTCTCAAGAAGTTCAGTCATATGGAGAAGATGGAGAAGTACTGAATATTGTATTAGTGCCGGATATTTGATATTGCTCTCAACATTCAATATCCTCTGCCTAAGCTGCATGAACTGCCCCTTATGCTTTAGCGGAGGGGGAAACCCCATTCCACCAAGACGCTGTGCATATTTGCTCGTAAGAAAATCCAGCTCTTTTTTTATTTCCTTAAAATGTTCAGAAAGTTCAACTTCAATCCATGTAACTGTGCTTTTTTGAACGTAAGGCGAAACATCAGGATCTTCGTGATTGCGTATCTCCACGTTGTCTATTTTTAGTGCCCCCATAACCTCTTTTATGCGATCCATCCTTCCTCCGGGTGAGGCAGTAAGTCCGACAAATAACACCCCTTCTTTATGGAGTTTTTCAGCAACATAGGTATAAGCGTATTCCCCAACTGCACGATGACAGTTATGTACAATGATCCCATTTGCGATATAATTATGTGTGCCATTAACAGTTAAATCGTATACAAATCTTGGTTTTTTTATTCTCTTTAAGGACTTAACTTTTGTATAGCCAAATGGCAAAAGCTTCTCCTCTGAATTCCATTCTTCAAAAGTTGGAAAAAATATACTGGTTTGTTTAGGTTCTCGTTTCATATATATCCATGATTCTACTGTGTGCTCTGCAATCTCTAACTCCTCTGATATCAATCTAGCGGACCAGCCTCTTGTATGTAACTCGTTAGATCGTAGCCAAAGCATTTCCCTTGTTTTCAGGGCGTCTTTCTTTGCCCTTAAATATTCTAATATGTATCTTGCCTTTTTTTCCTTTTCTGGAGAATATAAGAATAAAATCCGCTCTAAAAATCTTATCTGATTCGAAAGTGAATTTCCAATCACTATATTGAATTTTACTGTTTCTGAACCATCCTTACGAGTATTTCCTTTAGTAGTTTCTAAAGTGGTGGTGATTCCAAGCTTTTTGAAAAGCTGACGTAAATGCTTAGAATATCGCAAACCATTTTTTATCAATCTCTTATCTTTATAAAAAGTTAATTTTGCAACAAAAAATGTTCGCGCATTCTTCTTGGGTGTAGGTATATGGCCATCAGCAGACATTAAGGCGCCCAAGAATTCCTTTATTATATGTGGTGGAGATTTTAGCAACCATTGCGGAAGACTAAATCTCTTATTGACTTTATCGCTAGGAGGATATCCCAATGCACTTATAACCCTCACAATATGGGCAGAAGTACAAAGAAAACTCTTAGAGCAACCAGTTATAATTACCTGCTTATTATTATGCCTTAAAGTGGAGGTTGTTATTCTACTATTTAATTTTGAATGACTACCGCCAATACTAATTATATCAGCTGAAATTCTTTCAAGATCTTTTTTCAATCCACAAAATCCCAAATAGCATGGCTGATTATTTTTTTCCGTTAACCATCCATCTCCAAGCGCATATCCAAAAAGTCGAACTAAAGTAAGAAAACTTTGGTTTGTATAATTAATTGGTAAAAGTCTATTTAGTTCAAGTTTTTTAACTATTTTATGGAAATAATACTTTTTCAGTTTATTATCATTCCTATAACTTGCCATTATTTTATCCATACTAATTATATTTTTTCTCCTCCCACCTAAAGTTCTAAATTCAATGTCTGCAGGCTGGAAAGCTACCAGTTCACTTACTTTCATCTGGCCTGCCTCTTTCCATTCACCATTAGCAGATAAAATAAGATGGTCCTCAGTACATCTTAAAACTCCCTCTTCCAGTTCCAACTCAAGGAACTTTTTTTTGCTTCTTATTTTATGTACTGCTGTTACTTCTGCTATCTCTATCCTGTTCGTTTCCTTATTGAAGCTTTGAACATGAATTGGGCCTTGTAATAAGCTTAATTTATCTATCGCTACTTCTGAACCATTAAATAGGCGTATTTTTGTTCTTGGATCAACGCATTCATCAAAAACCACCAGCGAGAATCGTGGTTCAAGAGTGCCATTTTCCAAATCATTTTTTATGGTTTGTGGCGTGCTGATTATAATGTCTGTAAGATATTGTTCCTTTCTTTTTGCTGGTGTAACTTCACCAGTTACCAAAGCGACATTCTCCGAAAGTTCAAGATTTTTAATTACCGAATCAAGATGCTGCTTTGCAAGTGGCTTGGTTGGGGTGAGGAAAAGACATCTCCCTTCCTTTATTTTGTCCCTTATAAGCATCATGGCAATAAGTGTTTTTCCCAAGCCGGTTGGAAGTACAACTAAGGTGTTTCCATGCTCCTTTATCGAATTGTAAATTGCAAGTTGGTAAGCTCTTGGAATATCCACAATATTAATAGTCAAGAAACGGTATTATGGCTTTCGTCTAATCGCTTTTTGAGTAAATCGGGGTTGTTTTGTAATAGAGAGTCTTATGAATTTTACCTCCCTAGCCCTATTTATGAGACCGCCTAGCTGTGTAATATGCAATCAGACTGAAGGGTGTGATATTGTAATATTCAAGAAATCCCAAAAACAACTAGAACTTGAAAAAAAAGGCAGTGCAGATATGGCGTTTAACCCGCCAAATCAGGTGTGGTTTTGCAGTAAACACCTGGAATCTGCAAAGAAACATAATGATCTTACTGCTGATGAAGCATTAGAAGAAATGAAATAATTGTTATTGCTTTGCAAGGTCAACTAAAGTATCTAAGAAGTTTCTTATGTTGAAATTATCCTTAGAGAAGAAAGCATCTATCATTCGGTTTCTGGCAATATGATCCGAATCAATTACGACAATTTTTATGTCTGGGTTTTCACTTTTTAGTGCAGTTGCTAATCCATTTACAAATCTTTCATCCAATCTATAGAAAGTAATACATAATATGTCGCTAGTTTCTGCAATATGTCGAACTTCTCCCTCATACTCTCTTAGAAGTATTCCAAGATCAACTCTTTTTGAATCGCATTTTTGATTTAATAAATTCTGAAGTACTATTGCAAATGCTTGTTCAAAAGGAGCGGCTATGATGCTTACTCTGAGATCTGCCAAGTGTTTTGGTCTTTGTGAATCTGGCTTTCCTCTTTGGAAAACGTTTCCTCCTGACTCTTCTATAAATCTTCTTAATCTATCTTTAGCGGCATATATCGACATTTAAATCACTCCAAATCACTATAAACCAATGAAATATCCACTTTCAAATCATGTTCTACAATGGCCTTTTCCTTTATCCACGGAATACTATCTTCATAAGTAGGTCGCTCCACTTTGTAGAAAATTCCGACTGGTATTTTTTCGTAATTGGAATTATAATCCTCCATAGCTTTTTGGAGTGCTGCAAACTTATCTTCTACATTATGATTTGCAGCTGGATCGGTATTCTGCAATTTGTAGCATCTTTTTGTGAAAAAATCGTAGGTATTAAGCTTGTTGAAAGTTACACAAGGCTGAAGAACATCAAGATGAGCAAAACCACGATGAGAAATTGCCTCCTTCATCATAGTTTTAAGGTGAACAATGTCTCCTGCAAATGCTCTTCCTACAAAGGTTGCCCCACCAATAATAGCATTTGCAATAGGATTGAACTGCGTCTCTATAACCCCACCTGGGGTGGTTTTTGTTTTCATCCCAACCTGGGTGGTCGGTGAAGCCTGTCCGGTTGTAAGGCCATAAATCTGGTTGTTGTGAACAATGTAAGTGATGTCATAATTCCTCCTCATTATATGGATGAAATGTCCAGCTCCAATCCCATAGCCATCACCATCTCCCCCCATTGCAATAACATTGAGCTTGTTGTTTGCGAGTTTTATGCCTGAGGCAACCGGAAGCGCCCTTCCATGAAGGCCTTCAAAGCCATAGACATTAAGATAATGTGGAGTTTTACCACTACACCCAATTCCAGAAGAAATCACAGTCTGATAGTTGGGTATCCCAAGTTCGTTTAGCGCTTGTTTTAGTGCTCCTACTATTGCAAAGTCGCCGCAACCAGTACACCACTGTGTTTTTTCTTTTACTGCAAAATCTGTAATCGCAACCATTCAAAACCCACCCCTTTGAAAAGGACCAAGGTCCTTTTCTAATCTCCTTTTCTTTGACGGTCGGTTTTGTATCCGTCAACCTGTATTCTCCCACCTATTCAAAACCCACTCCTAAAAGAAACCTACGGTTTCTTTTTAACTTCCCTTTTATTTGGAATGAAAGAACAATCAGGTTCTTTCTATCTCCCTCTTTTTTGAATCAGGGTTTCTTTCTAACCTTCCTCCATTAGAACGGTTCTTTTCTAAGTGGGTTATCCCCATCTATAAGCCATGTCTTTGCGGATGATAATATTCAAGATCTTCTTTCTCCACTACCACTATCTCTTTATCGCCCTTGTAATCGGCTTTCTTAAGCTTTTCAATTTCCTCAACAATCTGCTCTGGGAAAAATGGTCTTCCATCATATTTGAGCATATGGAAATCCATCTCAATTCCAGTGTATTGCCTAAGCACACCTGCAAACTGTGCTGTGGAATTATTCTCTATCATGATCGTTTTTTTGCTTCCTGAGAGTGCTTTTTTTACCTGCTCTTCATCAAGGGGGAAAAGATGGGTAAAATGTATAAAATTAACTTTTATCCCCTTTTGTTCTAGTAGTGGGAGTGCATCAAACACTGAAAGTTTAAGCGAACCCCAACCGATTAATGTTACTTCTACCTGATCGTTTCTAGCACCATAAACCTTTGGTGCTTCAAGTTCACCCATCAATAATTTGAGTTTTCGTGCCCTTTTTTGAACCTGATTGGTTCTCATCGCAAAGCTTTCAGAGCTAAAACCCGTTTCATCATGCTCATATGAAGTTGAAACATGCACACCATTTGGAGTTCCAGGCAAAACCCTATCAGAAACACCATCCTCTGTTATGGTGTATCTTTTCCATCTGGTCATTGGTGGAAGTACGGGTAGCGGGTGCTTATGTGTATCCAAAAGCTTTCCCCGTTCTATTTTGACTTTAGCCTGATCGAATTTCTCAGTTGAAAAAACGCTTTCCGAAAGATTCTTATCTGACATTATTATGACTGGGATCTGGTATTTTTCTGCAAGATTGTGTGCCTTTGCAGATAGGAAAAAGCATTCCTGCACATCGCCTGGTGCAAGTACCACTCTTGGGAAATCACCCTGCGAGGCATGGAGTGCAAACCTAAGGTCGCCCTGTTCAGTCCATGTTGGCATTCCAGTACTTGGACCAACTCTCTGGGCTAGTGCTATTACTATTGGGGTTTCTGAAATCGCTGCCATTCCTAGTGCTTCAACCATTAATGCAAAGCCGCCTCCTGAAGTCCCTACCATCGAGCGTGCACCTGCAAATGATGCACCTATTGCGTAGTTTATTGCAGCAATCTCATCTTCAGTTTGTTTGACAACAAGATGGAATGCTTTTTCATTCTCGATCATATAATGGAGTATTGTTGAAGCTGGTGTCATCGGATAAGCGGAGTAAAATTTGACTCCCCCCTTTATTGATCCTAGTGTTATTGCCTCGTTTCCGGTTATGATTATGCTTCTTTTATCTGAAATGGGCTTGATAGTCTTCACACTTTTTATGCCGTTATTCTTGACATGATCATAGCCTGCTTTTGCAGCGTCCACATTTTTCTTTATAACTTCCTCTCCCTTGCGCTTGAATTCGTCTTTCATTATTCCCACAAGGACTTCAAAAGGATAATCAACTGCTGCAAGTGCCGCTCCAAGTGCTGCGGTATTTTTCATCTGCTCAGTTCCGCCAGCTTCTTGAGTGAGTTTGGAAAGCGGGAGGGGATGCATCCTTACATCTTCTCTTAGTTTAAACTTACTAGCATCGATTAAGTGATCGTAAATTATTATGCCACCTGGTGCCATACTGTTCATGTGGTAAAAGATTGCGTCTTTGTTTAGGGCTATTACTACATCTGGAGTTTGTACTGGTCCATGAATCGGTTTATCACTTATTCTTACCTGGACGGTATTATGCCCTCCTCTTATAAGTGAAGGGTATTCCGGATAACCGATGGCATGGTATCCTCCACGGGTAAAACATTTTACCATCAGCCTTCCGGTGGTCATCACACCTGCTCCGGCCTGTCCAGCAATTTTACAGACAAATTCCATATGCTCACTAATACAATTCGGTTTGATCTGATTTCTAGTTTAAGGCTAGCTAATTTAAAAGTATCGAAATCATAATCGGCACAAGATGTTGGTGGCTTTAGCGTCACCTGCATATGCTGGGCAAATCAAAAATACAACAAATTAAATTCTTTTTTCCTTATCTTAAGATAATGGCTCACATATACTCATTCAAGCCACCGCTTCATGCTAATAATTCAGGTTCATTCCTTCGTCTGGCACCACTGCCCGATAACCCAACCCGAGCACTTTCAGATTCCAGGCTTGGTGAGTTAGAAACTCCATACCGTTCAAATCCCGCTTTACTGAATATTCTTGATAGAATAACATTGGGTTCCAACCCGCGTTCGCTCGATCAAGCTCTTATATTATTTATGTGTGGAATTGGGATATCAGGTCTTTCTATTAGTCATCCAGCTATCGTTTTCCGTTTTAATAATGCGCATATTCACAAGACAGAAGAACCAATGCGTCCTGATGTACTTATTTCACATTCTACTCTAGAGGGTGTAGGGCCAATAGCTATTACAGCTGTTGATGAGCTTGCAATATTCATAGCCACACTTTTTCGAGAATTGGGGCATGCTAGTTATTTATCTACGGTATACTCTCCCGAAGGTACTCCTACCTCGGGACTCTTTTTTCCAAATAACCCTAGTAATTTTGTAATACATGGGAAACATCCATGCGTTTCAAGCCTTGTTATATTTGAAGATTCTGAAGTGCTTGAGGTACTTGACCTGCTTAGAATCTATAATGATCTTAAGCGATTGCGAAGGGATCTTTTTATAGGAATTCCGCCCGGTCAACTTACTGGTACTTACACTTCACTAATTGCCAATTTTGCAGCTATGGGAATTCAACATCATGCCAGAAGTATACTAGAAGATGAAATTACAAAATTGGGTTATGATAATCCGCTATTACTATCTGGCATGGGGCAATCTTAAAAATAAAAACGGGCTCGACGGGATTCCCAACTTTTAGGAAAATTGACCAAAACTGACTTGCTAATTTTTGTCTTGTTTCGTTCGCTCGCCTTTTAGGCTCGCACGAAATGTTCGCAAAAATGGTTTACAATTGTCAGCGAATTTTCCATCAGGAAAATTGAACTGACCAAAAACAAAAACCCAAAAAGGGTTTTTCAACAGTCTGTTTTGATCAAACTTTTTTCCTAAAAAAGTTTGAACCCGTAACCTATTGGTATCCTCTACTATTCGAGGTGGCATTCGAAGCCAATCGCCCTATCCAGGTTAGGCCACGAGCCCGTAATATTCAATTTTATCAGATAGATTTAAGGCTTGATTGATGTTCTTCGATAAGATTAAATAGATATCTATATATCTATTAGATATCTAAGGTGGTATAATGAGCGACGTACTTATCTCTCTTGATGATGAAGAGGAAAAGATGCTTAGGGAGCTTTCTCAGAAGATTTACAAAGGTAAAAAGGGTGGTTTGAGCAGGGTTGTAGCAGAAGCCCTCAACCTCTTTTATTCTACCAATATCGGTCATAAAGCTACTCTAGATCGCCTTGTAAAAACAATGGAGCGGGGTTATAATCTTGGCTACAAAAAATACGAGAAAAGGGGGGAGCTTTATGAGCATCGATTCAAGGGTTCTGATTGATACAAATATTTTGGTGTTTTCTATTGATCTGGATTCCGAAAAGCATGAAATCGCAAAAGAATTAGTGAAAAAACACTGCTTGCAAGGTACTGCGGTTTTAAGTGCTCAGAATCTTGCTGAATTTGTTTTTGTTGTTACTGAAAAGACAAAAAAGCTTTCTGCTGAAGAAGCGAATCTTTTCGTTCATGATCTTATGGACAATTCTAATGTTATAACCTATAGTGGAAAAGAAGTTGTTAGGGCAAGTCAACTTACTTCAAAAGGGCTTCATTTTTTTGATGCACTTATTGTAGCTACGATGGAAAATGCAAAAGTTTTCACAATACTTACCGACAACGATCGGGATTTTAAGAAGGCTTCTGGAATTGAAGTGATTAATCCTTTTCGTTGATTACTTGGTCAAAACCTCACACCCATCGCTCGTGACGAGTATGGTGTGCTCGGTCTGGGCTACAAGGCCGCGGGAAACTTCCCTAAGCACCGGGTAGCCTCGTATAAAGTGGTTTTGTAAAAGTTCTTTAAGCGCAGCACTTACGAGTAATCGGGATGGAAAATTCTTTCTTACCCATCGCTCGGCAAATGGCAACATTCCATAGTTACTTACTACATATTCAACAATTTTGCGTGATTGCCTCATCTTTATATTTCCTACACTATAAAGCGAGAAAATTTCCACATGTTCAAGATCTTCAACATAACCACTTCCAGTTGTTGCAAAAGGTTCGACTGCAAAAATATCTCCTTCCTGAAACTTGTAACTATCGTTAGTTTTTATATTGGGCACTTCTACACCTGCATGAAGCTGGTTTGATTTTATCATATGCCCTGATAGATTGGCAATTGGCTTGAATCCATGGCCCTTTATTGTTTCCTCTATTGTGCCACCAACATTACCGACTTCGGTTCCTGGTTTTATCATTTTTATCGCATTAGCCAATGCCTCTTCTGAAGCCTGAACGAGTTTGCCATGTTTACCGCCAAGATCAATAGTATAGGCAGTATCGGAAAGTGCTCCTTCGACCTCTATTCCCAGGTCGATTTTAACAATATCGCTTTCTCCAAGAAGCTTGTCGCATTCAAATTCGGGGGTATAGTGTGCTGCAATTTCGTTTATCGATATGTTGACTGGGAATGCTGGTTTTGCCCCTTCTTCAAAAATCATTTTTTCCACAGTTTCTGCGATATCCAGTAGGGTTTCCCCAACCATTATGAGCCTTTTACTATCCTCCCTTATTCTAGAGGCTAGTTTGCCTGCTTGTCTGAAATTTCCAATTTCGTGATCGTCCATTTTTACACCATTTATTTTCCATTAGTGCATTAGTTGTTATAAATATGATTTTTGAGAATATCGATCTGTTGGTAGCATGACGTTACTGCCGTTGGTAATCACTCATTGTTACAAACATTTAAATATAATGGATACATAATCTAAAACATGAGCTTACAGTATGGACAACAAAAGTCTTCTCCTGCCAGCAAAGCTGATGGTAACCCACCATTCTCTAGAAAACTTACAATGCAGCCAGATAAGCTTGAGGCTATGCTTCCACCATTTATTATACAACAGATCAACGAAAGGGAAAGAAACAGAGCTCCACCTCAAGAGCGTCCAGTTTTAGATATTCCAGAACCTCTAAGTCCAAAATCAGTCAGGCGAGAGGATGATGCTGATAGAGGATGTACTATTGTTGATTTCGACGTAAATATTAGTGTAATCTAAAAAGAATAAACTAATTGAACAATAAAAATACTCTGAACTTTACCGGTTATTACTATGCATGCGAATCAGTTTAAATCCGTTTACGCAAGAGATTCGCCTGGTCATATCAAAAAGGCAGTTCTTGCATTTCAGGATCATATGACAGGCGATAGGGTTGCTCTTAATAAGACCTCAATTGAGAGGTGTTGCTTATACTATGCAAAAATGCCACCTAGTATTTTTTCTAAGCTTCTTGAAATGTCAAACATGAGTGTTACTGCACATCTTATTGTTGGCTTTGGAAACTTTACATTCAGAGAATCCAACTCTACTAATGCGTTTTCTCGTCTCCTAAGGTTAAATGACTCTGGGTCTCCTTCTATTCCACAAACACACCCTCCAGAAGGTGATTTCCATCCATGGCAGGGCTTTGCCTATGCCTCTCTTGCAGGAATGAATCCAGAAACAGAAATCCCATCTGCTGGCGCTAATCTAAGAACGCTTGCTACAAATAGCAGTGATATCTCCATGCAAGGAAGGGGTGATTTCGATCTTGGTCACCTTCTTATGGCAGCTTCTTTTATCGTTCCAGATCCATCATATAAATTTAGATTCGATGGTGAAACTATAACTTTAAGACAAGTTGGTAATCGTGCCTTACTAGGTCATATCCAAAATGAGGAATCAACCTGCCATCATTTTCATCTTACTGAAGGCTTGTGCCTGGCATCAGCCAGAATTCCGGGTATGGCTGACCTTAGAACAGAGGCTGCAGAA
>JAHFFJ010000061.1 GCA_023248035.1 Microcaldota archaeon | reverse complement strand
TGCCATGACAAAAAATTCCAGATCTGCAAGGGGCCTCAATAACCCTTCATTTGCATGAATCAATTCGTTCAATGCCGCAAGACCCTTTGTCCTATCACCGTCACCGAGTTTTTCTGCAATACTTGTTCCATTTACTATTGCAACTGCGATCGATGTTCCCATTTCATTCTTCCCAGCTTCTGGTAAATGGGCTTTTCTATAATCACCTAACTGGCTTTCTACAAAACTCATCGCCTTTGCGCGTTGCTCTTTTTCATCTGCACTAATTCCACTACCTAAAGATCCAAGGCGTGCGTATCCTACTGCCATATCTAGTACGAATGCAGCTTCCTGTTCATACTTGCCTTTTGCTGCAATTATTGCAAGATCAAAATAAGCTTCAGCATTTGCTTTCACTCCACGTTCAGTTATATTGTAAGATGAACGGGCATGATAGATCCCAATTATTCCTCTGTTTACATCCTGTTCCTTTCCCTGATAATAATTTCCCGCAACCTCAGCAAGTTCCATTCTCTGTTTACTATCTTTCATGCTAAGGCATGCAATTGCTGCATCCTGCAGTAGTCTGCCGTCTTCCAATTTTCCTGCTTTTATTGCATTAAATGCAAGTGAAAAAATCTCCCTGCTTTCTTTGCTGTTATCTTTAGCAACCTCTGCAAGTGTTAGTAATGCATGTACCTTTCTTCCCTGATTTTCAACTCCACGTATTTGTGCAAGGTAATCTACTGCGTCTGCTGCACTTCCCCCTTTAACCGCAATTATCTGAGCTATTTGCTGCTGAAGAAGCGGGCTAGAAGGGAGTTCGCTTACTATTTTTGCTCCTTCTCTCTTAATCTCTTCTACTGAACCTTCTGCAATCTGATGCTTTATTATTCCAAGTTCCTCTACTATTTCCCTATTCACTCCTGCTCTGCCTGGGCGCGGTTTTTGAATTTCATCTGTCTGCCTGCTTATGTCTATATAAGCCAGTGCTGTGGTTTGGTCATGTTCGAGAGTTTTTGAAACGTTTACTATCTCCTCTCTTGTTGCTTTGTCAGATTTGACATATCTTTCAGCAAGTGTGGTGCTTAAGCGTGCATTTTCCAAATCAGGTTGTGCTCCCAAAAACTTAAATGCCCGTTGATAAAGGGTATTAATTTCTGGTACTTCATCACTATCTTTTGGCCGTCTGCCCTTTGAAAGTGCTGCCTTCATAGAACCTGCGATTCTGAGTGCTTCTCTTCCTCGCTCGATATCTACCGGACGAATCTTTGATGGTGTATCAGAAAGAGTTGTAAGCTCCTTTCCTATACTAGCTAATTCGGGATTGTCTTTTGCGATTTTTGTTATCTCTGTGCTAAGTGATTTGCTAATTGCTGTTGCCAGTTTCTGACTTTCACTTGATTGCCCCTGGGCTGCTTCTGTAATCCCACTAACCAATTCTTTCCTATATACTGCAAAATGAGGGCCTAGGTGATCTCTTATTTCCTGTTTTGCAAATTCTAATAATGAATAAACTTCAGCGCTTACTCCGTTTCTAAGACCAACTAGTGCTTCTGTACCTGCTTGTGTATATTGCTCCCTATTCTGTGGAGTTATTTCACTAATTTCCCCAGCTATTTTTTGTGCTTCAACTGCTCTCTTTGCAACCCTCCTCATTTCATCGTCGGTTACTGAAGTTGCCTTGGCTGGATCATTAAGCTTTCCTGCAATCTCTTTCATATCAGCAATTGTTGCCCGTATTTCTGCGGCAAATTTTTCAGGTAGAATACTTTCTGTCAGTAACTGCTCACTTTTCATACTTTCAAATTCAAATACTGCAGCTGCATTTTTTCTCCTGTCAATAGCCAGCTCGCCACACGCACCTGAAATTTTAACTATACTATCTTTTATCTGAGCGTAGTCTTTTGCTTCAAACGTGCTTTCCGGTCTTGCGAGTGCTTTAGCATATCCTATTAATGCATCACCAAGTTCCTTTCCTTGATTAGTTTGTAGAGTTTGGGAGTTTTCTACAAGTGAATGTGCTGCTGCAAGTAAAAGTGCCGTCCGTTCTTTGTTTTTTGTGCCTATATAAGTAATCCCACGGTTGGTTGCGTCTATAATATCCTGACTAAATCCGTGGTCGTAAAGTTCACGTACAGTATGGAGAATTTCTGATAAACCTCTGATTTTTTCCTGTGCCCCCCTAAAAAGCTTCTGGGCACTTTCCATGTCTCCCCTTGCCGCTTCTTTTTCTGCTAATCCAAGTTCCTTATTTATTTCATCCACGTAAAGTTTGTATCTTGCTTCTTTTCCGGCTATATTTGCACTTCCTATTACCTCGAGCTTGCTACGGAGCACCCCAATATCAGTCTGTAACAGCTCCCTTTCCTTATCCTGGCGGCTTTTTTTCTGTTGTGCACTAAGTCCAATTTTTCTATCGATTTCGGCACCGATTTTAATGCAGTCAGCTGCACTTCCAAGTGCTCCATCTATTGCCTTTTTTAGTTCTGGTGATACTTGTTGGCGCGTGGGTATAACTGTAAATTCATTTGCAAGCCCCAAAGCTATTTTCTCAAGCTTGGTTATTTCAGAATCTCCGCGTTCTTTTTGCGCATTGGCCATAGCTATCCTCGTGCATAACTGTAGCAAATGTTGCTAAACTCCCGTAATCGGTCCATCCGTTCTTCGGCTTCCTGACTGTCTGCGAAACTTATCAACATATTCTTTTCCCAATTTGCAAGTGCATCATGGAAATATCTGAGGCGCTCTATCCTGCCTTTGAGTTCTAGCGGTTTTTGTTCTGAAGCTTCCCATATTGCAATCGCATTTTCTATTGTTGAAAGTGCCTTATTTGCCTTTTCGAGAGCTATTTTTTCTAACTCGTCAACCTCACTAGTTCCACTGAATTTATCATTCTTTCTGGGTATGCCGACCGGAACCATAAAAACACCTTCTGTAACTTATTATCACTTTTCTTCCTTATATATCTAACTATATCTAACTATTAGTGCACTCTCCGTTTCCTTTTAAAAGAATCGTGCTTACATTGTGTTATGGTAAAGGCTCCTAAACACCGTTCTATTCACAAAAAATCAACTATCAAAAATAAACAAAAACTATCATCCGTAAAAAAATCCTCTTCTATTTCAGTACTAAAACCCTCTCCTGTTTCAGTAGTAAAATCCTCTCCTTCAAGACCTACTCAAATTGATTCAAATACTCCATCCAAGCCAAACTGGTATGCGGCGCTGGTTTTCGAGAATGCATACTCAAAGCCTGTTTCTTCATCTGATATAGTTTTAATTGAAAAAGCTTCAGAGCACGTTAGTCAGTCAGGTCTTCCGGAAAAAAAGAAAAAAATGCTACTTGACTATCTTTCGGTTGCAAGTGATGGGGGTAGATTCGGTATCCTCCAGAGTGAAGCAATTACAAACAAATATTTACTTAATAAAATTGACGATTCCCGCCTTGAATTTGAAATTGCACTCATGGCTGGCTGGATAAATAATGTTGATTCTTTCATAGAAAATCAAACAAAACTTATCCTGCCAAAGATTTCAAAAGAAGAAAAAAATGTCTTGGTAGAAATAATTGATTATTCATCTAAAAAAAGTCCTTTCATCCGTGTGGTGGTTGCCTCTTCTCTTTATATCTATCATCCCATGGCGAACACTGAAAAACGTCAGAATGTTCTTTTCCAGCTTAGGAAACTTCTTGGTTCAGAATAATAGATTTTATGCGCAAGTTCGTGGCATCCTGCTTTTTATTATGTGCTGTTTAAAGCTTTTTTGTGGAAGCTTCAAAAGTAATTTATATTCAACAAAAACGTACACCTACTAGAGTGTTTAATCCCAAGGATCAAAGTCAGGCACGCCTGCGTATTGCCAGACTAAATGTCAGAATCGCTATGCTTAAATTTAAGCCATTAAGGGAAGAAATTAGACGAGAATTTGTTGCTCTTAACGAGGCTTACAGTTCTAAACGTAGATTAAGACAAGTTTCTGAAGATCTTAGCATTCGTGTATCCAAACTTGCGGTTGCAATTTATGTGATGTATAATCTTGACGCAATCGGTCGCCATCTAACAAGTTCTTCTTTACTAGCCTTCACGGATCTGGTTTCTGTTGCGCCCACTCTTTTTGATGAGTATTTTAAGTTGGACCCATCTAAAATCTATTCAATATATTCGAATATATACCCAAATCTCTCATCATGTGCTAGAAATTGTGGTTTAGGGGAAATATTACCGAATGCGAGGGATGTGGTACTTGCATGCAACCAAAGTCTTGCTGATAAATTTGACCAATCAAGACTCGGGAAGGGCAGCTGAAGCCGATGCTACTTTGAGATTTTTAACTGCTTTTCTTTCGCCCCAAAGCATAGCCTGGCCTTCAACCCTATTCCCACTTCTTACTTCCCCATTTCCAGTCAAAATACTAATTCCAAAATTAACTGCAACTGAAATGCCCTCAGTTATCATGTTTTTTCCTAAAGTACGGTATCTGTTATCATTTGCAACATCCGAGTTTTCTGGTGTGTTCATACTATTGTTAATCATACCACTCTCAAGTTTAGTATTTGCCTTATCTTCGTGGAAATACCATCCCATTTTAGTAACATCCGCTTCCTCTTGACAATCGGGGGTGATTCCAGGTAATCGTGCTAGCTCTTCCACCATAACTTGTCCCGTTTCGCTAAGCAATCTTGATTCAAAAACTGGTTTGAATTTTTTGGGTTCTTCGATTCTAGGCATTTCTATTTCGGTTTCATTCCCTTCTATGCTTGTTTGTGAATTCACAGTAATAAAACTTGTTAGATGGGCATTAGGTAAACCGGAATTTGTCTGGGGCGCAATAAAAAGAGCCGGATTAAAAACATTTGGTGCACTTGCTACGAAATCTCCTTCATCTTTTTGCTGGCTAGAATCGTTCAGGCTAGAATAGATCGGTGTACTATATTTGTGATGCTCAAAAAAACTTGCTAAATTTGTACCGTGTTTATCCCAATCTATAAAATGTGGGGTATCCAATTTCTGTGCATTTTCCAAAATTTGGTGTGTTCTCTCTCTTTCTCCCACTCCAAATGCCCAAGTATTCCATCCCACCCTTTTCATTACACCATTCAAAATGTCGGGGAATTTTAATGATTCAAAATGAGGTGCAGTTGGTGTGGTCCTACCATGAAGAAGGAAGTAATTCCATCGCATCCCCATGGTTATCTGGTCGACCCTGCTCCATTTTCCTCTGGCACTTTTACAATAATAATAACCTTTCCACATAGATTTTCTTGAAAGTGTTATTTTTTGTCCTTTTGATATTTGTTTATCGGATCGTGTTGCCTCCACT
>JAHFFJ010000060.1 GCA_023248035.1 Microcaldota archaeon | reverse complement strand
TCTGGTTGGAGTGCAGTTTGATTGTGGTGGGATTGTGGAAGAGGAAGTGAAGGAAATTGAGAATTACTATGCACATTCTCAAGCACACTTGGCATTAAAGTTATTGCCTGAGCCTTTGCCCCATAATGAGTAACAAATTCCATGACCGCAATGTTTTTTGCGAGAGTACCGCGTTCAAGTGCCCATTTTTGTAGTTCAACCCATGTCTGATCTGGAGATTTTTCACTTTTGATAATTGTTCTAGCTTCCTGAGTTAAAGTAGCTGGATTTGATGGTAATGCCATAAAGTAATTTTTTCATTAACCTTAATTTATCTATCGATTATCTATAGTATTGATAATTCGCATAAAAACTCAGTATTATTTTGTTTCTCAAGAGGTGTATTAATGGATTTCAATAGAGAATTTAAGAAACCGGAATTTCGAAAGATAAGCGATTATATTTGGGAAATAGGCACTGATTTTAAGGCAGGAATGAAAGTCCCTGCACGCATTTACGCAAGTAAGGCTGTTCTAGATCAGATGGATCTTCATGTTTATGATCAGATAACCAATGTCGCTACCCTTCCGGGCATAGTTAAGCATGCTATGTGTATGCCAGATGGCCATAGTGGTTATGGTTTCCCAATTGGAGGAGTAGCTGCAATGGATGCTAATGAAGGTGTAATAAGCCCTGGTGGAATCGGTTTCGATATAAATTGCGGGATGAGACTGGTTTTAACTAATCTCACTATAAATGACGTTAAACCAAAACTACGGGAACTTGTTGATAAGCTTTTCAAACAGGTGCCAGCTGGTGTTGGAAGCAAAGGTTTCGTGAAACTTGATAAGCTCACTTTCAGACGGGTAATCGAGGAGGGCGGTGAGTGGTGCGTTAAAGAGGGGTATGGCTGGGATGATGATCTTGAAGTCACCGAATTACGTGGACGAGCCGATGGTGCAGATGAGAAAAAAGTGAGTGGTAAGGCAGTGGAGAGGGGAAAGGACCAGATAGGAACTCTTGGAAGCGGCAATCATTATTTGGAGATACAGCATGTAAAACCTGAAAACATAATTGATAATCCACTTGCAAAAAAATGGGGACTCTTCGAAGACCAGATAGTGATAATGTTTCACTGCGGATCCAGAGGTTTTGGCCACCAGGTCGCAACTGATTACCTTAATGTATTCCTTAATGTGATGGAAAGTAAATATGGCATAAAGATACTCGATCGTGAATTGGCATGCGCTCCATTCCGATCACCAGAGGGCCAGGATTATTTCTCTGCAATGAAGTGTGGGGTAAATATGAGTTTTGCAAACAGGCAAACCATTGTTCATAGGCTTCGTGAAGTCTTTAGTGAGGTTTTCAAGACTGACGCTGAAAAACTGGGGATGAAACAGGTTTACGATGTTGCACACAATCGAGCCAGCCTTGAGAAGCATCTTGTGGATGGTTCTTGGCGCGAACTTATTGTACATCGCAAAGGTGCAACTGCAGCTTATGGCCCTGGAAGGGAGGAACTAATGCCACGCTATCGCGATGACGGACAACCGGTAATAATCGGTGGCAGTATGGAAACTGGTTCTTATCTGCTTGTAGGGACAGAAAGCGGGGCACAGACATGGTACACAACAGCACATGGTTCAGGAAGAACAATGTCACGAACAAAAGCAAAAAATATGTTCCGTGGAGACCAGCTTCAGAAAGATATGGAAGGCAGGGGAATTTTAGTAAAAAGCGTTTCCTATGCAGGACTTGCAGAAGAAGCTGGTGCAGCATACAAGGATATTGATGATGTAATAAATGCCACACATAATGCAGGTATTTCAAGAAAGGTAGTGAAACTCATACCTATTGGAAATGTTAAGGGTTAGGTTATTTGTAAATCTTTTTTATATGGCCAATAGACATTACAAAAATCTTTTTATCTACGATTAAGATTCGGGCCAGTATACGATAATCACCGACCCTTAATTTGTATTCTTCCCTGCCAGCTAATCTTTCAAAAAAATTGACTGGATCGGTAGTCGTACTTTCAAGCTTGTCTAAAATGCGCTTAGCAGTTTTGTTATCAAGCTTCTTAAGCTGCCATAAAGCTTCTTCTGAAAAGATGAGCTGGAATTTCATGATTTAATACCTAGTTTTTTTCTTACCTCATCGAGAGAATGAACTCGGCTATGCTTAATGTCAGCTAAAGCACGGAGAAGGGAGGCTTTGAATTCATCTGTATATTCACCTTCATCATCAGCTGACGGTACAAGATCTAGTAGTTGATTCAAGACCTCATCATAGCTCCCCTTTAGATAAAACTTTAATTTTAAGAGTTTTTCACGGGTTTGTTCAGATATTTGTATAGTAGTATTCATATAATCACTTATATAGTTATTATATGTTAATTATATTAAGGATGATTATCTCGATTTAATCTAGAGTACCCCACAAAAACTTGAAATAGTTCATGTAGTTTTTTGCAACTATTGAATTTTCAATTGTAAAGGCAAAAAGTGGCGGTTCCCATATAAGGTTAGCAACTTTGTTTCCAAAAATTGCAATGAAGTGTTGACTACCAAATTCTGGCGGAAGAACCTTGAATTCATAATGTTTGAGTTTTTCCTTCCTATAATAGTTTGGCAAACCTTCATCCAGGGTTTTTTGGGGAACAATATCATGCCAGAAAACTTTATTTTCTTGTCTTCTTAGATTCCATTTACCCCAAAAATTGCCTAGGTATTTTTTTATACCAAAATTTGCACCTATGAAATAATTGTCTTGAGAGGTCAGAAAATCTTCATAAAGTGCTTTCATTCCCTCCTCACCACGATAGATACGAACAGAAAGATCCTCCCTATTACTTTCGTAGGCTCTAAGTAACGATGGTAGTTCTTTTTCAACTTCTTTCTTTGCTTCTTCGATTTCGTTTTTTTGTTCATCCATATAAGTAACGAGTTTATTCGGATGAGTAAGATGATAGACTTTTTTCTTATTTTCAGTTGTATAGGTAGCAAGACCTTTTGAGATTAGTTTGTTTATTATATCATAGACATTACGACGTTCTATTCCAGTAGCTTCGTGGATTTTTTGGAGCGTTGGTTGCTGCGTTCTTAAAATAGCTTCGTAAACTTTACCTTCCCCTTCTGAAAATCCAATTTTCTTCCATAAGTCCATGTAAATATCTCCTACTTTAGATTTATAGTGGTATTGGTACAATACCGCAATTTCTTATATAGTAATTAAGGTTGAAAAGTGTTTATGAGTGTAGTAAAATGTTTATCAAAAACACGAGCTAGAACATCGGACCTCATAGTTGTTGGTAGCGGCATTTCAGGAATTATGACAGCATGGCATGCAGCACAAAAAGGATATTGCGTGGAGCTTTTTTCTAAAAGTCCGGATCCAAGAATTGAATTGCCATTAGATGTGAATAAAGAATCATCAACCTTTGATAGTAAAAATGACCAGCGTTATGTTACGATTTTTGAGGGTCACCCATATCTGGAACACGATGGTTATATCAATAAGGTTTATCCGGGAATTGCAAAAGATTTTGAAACTGATGTACTAAGTGGAGGAATTCTCGTTTCACCTTATAAAAAATTTCCAAGAGCTTCACGCGTATGGTTAGACGAACGCTCAGAACTCAATAAAAAATTACTTAGTAAAACCCCTGAAGATACCAGAAGGGTTGCTGATCTTTTTGATTCTTATACACGTGAAAATAGAGCAGCAATGGAAAAGTGGTTTGGGATAATTATTGATCTAGTTCACCACACACCAGAAATATTAGGCAACTTATCGCTTCACTCTAATGGGATTGTTAGACTTTACGACAATACTGAAGTTTTTAATCAGTCAAGAGCTTCACACCAAGAAGAGGGGGTTTTTATAAAAGAGTACACGCCCCAGGAACTCATAAAGAAATATTCGGCATATAGAGAGGGAGTACAACGCGGATTCATTGCTGGTGGAGCAATAGAGGTATATGGACTTGCATTTGCAGTAGGAGTATTTTGCCGTGAAGTACTCGATAGACTTGAGAGAATGGGTGTAAAACTAAACTTTAAAACTGAAGTTCAGAAGGTACTAATAAATTCTGAGAAGAAAGTTGAGGGTGTTTTGTTATTCGGAGAAGGAATGGCGCGTGTTGCTAATAATTATGCATTTCACACAGGGGCATTTGCTGGTCCGGAATTATTTGAATTTATTCCGCAAGCACAGCATAAACTTGCCGCGGTAGAAGGGTATTGGATAACAATTGAGAACGCTGATAGAATTGTTGCTGGGATGGGAAATAAGCCCAACAAAGTACATGGCAAAAAAAGTTTGGGTGAAATGTTAGCTATGGTTGATGGTAGTTCTGCCAGGAGATACTTAAAGCGATTGAAAGAACTTGGGGTTGATAACAAAATTTTAGATGATATTGCACCAATTGTGGATTTTAACAATATGCCAATTAGAAGGAATGGACAAACTTCACTTGGTGTTGGTAGTGGGTATGTTTTTAAAGGTGTAGCTAAACGTGGAAACGATGGAAGGGTGGAATTTAAGGATACCTCAAAAAGTGGGAAGTTTGTCCTAACTGTTATGGAACTATGGTTAGAAGCCTTACATGGAAAAGAACTTGTTTCCGCAATGACCATGCACCCAGTAGGATGTAAACGATCGTACACTCCAAACGATGAAGAGCTTGATGTTAATATACCAACAAAATCAGGTGGACTATGCATGATTCATGATGGCGGGAATACAGGTTCAACTACAAAATCACCTTTTATAGCAGAGTATATTCTTGAAAAAATGGGGGTGGCATCGAAAACTGGAATGGAAGTAGTAAAGGTTGGCGAGTTTTCAGAACTCCGCACAGGATTAGGGAGATCAGCTAAAGACATACCCGGAAGCCGTTGGAAAGGACTTTCTGATGACCTTAATCGTGAGGTAGGAAAATACCAGGATTAAATTTCAATTATATTGTGCTTAACTGATTTTTTTTCTAAAGAGACCATTTCGTCTTTCCTGTATTTACAATTAGCATTTTCTTATTTTTTGGTAATTTTCCCCTAAGTTGAAGCATGAGAGCAAGGCCAGCAATTCCAGAAGACTCGCATTCCAGGGAATTGTCTCGGGCAATTTCAAGTGCCTCATCAAGATAGTTTTCCTGAATATCATAGACCGAACTCATTTCACCTGTTACACCGGAATAGATATAGTACCTGATCCATTGAGGTGAATAGCTGGCAAAAGGCAAAAATGGGGCGTATAGTTTTTCGGCCTTGCTTTTTGGATTAGTAGTGGTCGCCCCCAGAAAGGAGCATTTTCTAAGTATCTCCTTATCACCGAGAAACCGGGGATCGTTTGCATTGTACTCAAGTTCCTTCCT
>JAHFFJ010000059.1 GCA_023248035.1 Microcaldota archaeon | reverse complement strand
GCGGAACACCATGATACCAGAAAAGCAGCACTTGAAATCGCAAAGGAACGGGTTATGGATGCGATGAGGTTTAGGGGTTGGAGTAATTGAATATTTTTCCTGGTTTGTTAATAATACTTTTACTTTTTTCATGCTTTGGACTTACTCCAGAGGAGAGTGGAACTGTAGAGAATGATAAATCTCCATCCCCAGGCTCAAATATTTCTGTGCCTGGGCAAGACTTTGGTGCTGAAAATAAAACAAATGATAAAATTGACGAGACCGAAATTACTTCTAAAGACCTTGAGTTTTGGACCAATATTACAAAGAAAAATGTTGAAACGATCTGTCTTAAGCAGGCAAAAGAAGAGGCAGGAGATAAATATTGGGCAGTAAAAAGCTGCGCATGTAACGAAACATCAATCGAGGGCAGAAAAACTTATAGCTGCGATATAGATACGCTTGACCCTACTACAAACTACTTTGCCAACATAGACTGTTTCTTTAAGGATAAGTCATGTATAATTGAGAGCAATAACGACAAGACAACAATGACTTTTCAAGATCTAGAAAAACTGGAAAACTAATAGCGGTAAGTAGTGGAGGGAGAATTATGAAAACAATAAAACAAACTGTTGAATTCAATTCCAATCCGGAAGATGTTTATAACGCACTTATGGATTCAAAAAAACATTCGCAATTTACTGGTGCCCATGCTAAAATCGATAATAAAATCGGCGGTAAATTTGAAGTTTATGATGGTAGCATAAATGGCACCACAATTGAGCTTATACCGGGCAAGAAAATAGTGCAGAAATGGTATTGTGAAACCGAAGGCTGGCCGGAAGGACATTATTCAACTGTAACTTTTTCCTTTAAGGCCACAAAATCTGGAACCAAATTGGAATTTGTCCAGATCGATGTACCCGATGAAGCTTATGAAGATATTTCAGCTGGATGGGAAGAATATTACTGGAAACCGATGAAAAAAATAAGAGAATGAAAATGTTAAAGACTCAAAAGAAAATTTATGATGGCAAACTAACCATGGGAGATGGTGTTTGTGTAGAATACAAGTACATAGACAATGGTGCGCCTAGTACTATTGCTTTTGTAAATGGCATTGGAACTTATGGGGGATGGATAGGCCAGATGAGGATAAGAGGCTATAACCTTCTTTTTCATAATTCAAGGGGAATGGGTCAGAGTGGATGGAATGGAGGGCATTACCTTAATAGCACAGCAGAAGATTTGGGAGTGCTTTGCAGGAATTTTAGTAGTGAAAGTGTGCACTTAATCGGGCACAGCATGGGCGGACTTATAGCAGCTAATTTTTTTACCAACTATAGGCAAGATATTCCTATTGAAACAATGACTTTAGTAAGTTCACCCTTAGGTAATCCAATAGATACATTCCCCTATCGCAAGTGGTTATTTTTTAATGTTGAGCGATTGCTTACTTTTGCAGAGCGCTTTTCACATATCATACCATTTGGGAGTGAGAAAATCCCCACAGCACTTTATCTGGTCGCCCGATCGCAGGGCCAGGAGGTAGATGAAAAAACATTTGTAAAATATACCGAAATGCTAAAACACCCAAAAGAGGCGATAACTGCACTTCGATGCATGATAGAACATGGAGATCAAATAGGGGCTCGGATGGCAGGAATAAGCGTTAGAACACTTGTGATTCATGCTGAGCGGGATTTTTTGGTTGAACAAAGTGCAGCACATAAAATAGCAGGATGCATTCCGAACTCCAGGCTACATATTTTCCCTAAAGCAAGCCATGCTCCAATGCTTGAGGAACCTTTTTTGTTCAATAGTGTGCTTCTTGAATTTCTTGGAAATTAGATCGGGTAGGTCTTCATTTTTGTGTGAAATGATAAATTTTTAAGTACAATGTAGCACCTATAATTCTACAAACAGTGAGATTAAAAAAGAAGGTTCGAAAAGAAAAATTTCTTTTCAAAGAAAGGAAGGCTAGAAAGGAAACGTAGTTTCTTTTCGTTCAAAGAAAAAGGAGATCAAATAAAAAGGAGATTAGAAAAGAACCATGGGTTCTTTTCATTGGGTGTGTTTATGGCTGATATTCATGGAAAAGAATTGTTAAGAGTTAATGTTGCAGGTCAAAAAAAGAATCTTCTAATTCTAAGAGGTAACGGTTCAACAAGTCTTTTTGATACTCATCCATTGGTTGAAGGATTTAACAGAGAACACGGAACTAATCTTACAGTCATATCTCATAAAGTAGCTGACGTTGCGCAAAGTGTAGGCGAAACTTGGAGAAGTCTACCCAATCCATATGCAGTTGATGCTTCAATTGCTTATGAAAAACCAGGCACCAAATTAGGAAAAGAAGTTGTTTTTTCTGCTGATGGTAACCCAAGAGTAGTTTTGGCAACAGGCAAATTCCAGGGGGAAAAAGATGTTGCACTTGTGGTTCAGGGATTAAGTTCAGCTGATTTTAAGAAAGATGGAAATTCCATTACTTTGGATATTCCAGAAAGCAGATTGATCCTGGTTCCAGATTTTCCTAGTTCAGATACATGGTACATGCCACATGCTGAAACAGGAGTTCCTCACGGTAAAAAAGTAGCTCGGAGTTCAGATGCCCGGTATCTCTATAGATTAGAAAAATCTTCGTATGTGGGCCTTCTGGTCCGCCTCGATGTCTATGCCAACTGGGGGCAGGGCGTCTATGCGTACTACAGGTCGTCCTACAGTCTCGGGGCGGTGGCAGAAGTCCCCGTTTTGGATATTCCAAAAATTACGTCGCTTCTTTAAGCTCCAGCATAACAGAAAACTGCAAAAACTACTGTTGAGATTTCGGTTTCAGCAGATGAATTGAAAAGCTTGCTAGGCAGGTTTAGACAAGACCTTGGAACTTTAGCGTCCACATCAAAAGATGAGCTTTTGGCTGCTGGAAGAAAACTTGAAGCCTTGATTTTGGATGGAATTTTAAAATAATAATTTTTCCTTACTCTTTCTAGAAACAGACATCCAGGCTTTATATATTTTCAAAGAATGCAGTATTTACCAGAAAAAACAGAATTAGAGCAAAACAGAGGCTTAAATATCGACATAGCAACGTCGAAGCAACGTCACCTTTATAAATAGTTTGTTACTCGAATATAGAAGCTACTTGTCTTGTTGGTCTTTATGGCCGCTTTTTCGACATGGCAACTGCGTCTCTCTGCATCTGCAGAGAAATTGACGGGGTCTGCTCTAATAAATTGGTTAGTGTGTTTCATCTCGAACTCTAGAGGTGCATACGGACTTGGGCAACCCTTACGCTTGTTCTTTCCAGTCGTCGCAAGGCGCATGGAAAATAACAAAAAATGCGTGTGAAGTGACGACAATGTGTTTGGTTTTTCGCGCGAGCGAAAATCAAGCACGGAGATAAAATCTCTGGAAAAAAGTGATTTTAGTCGTGCTAATTTTGCTTTTAGCAAAATTGCATGACAACAAAAGTCATATGCTGTAATACACGCCACTTAGTGGATGGCTAGGCTTGTGCCCGCAATGCCACGCGGCAAGCGGCGAAACGCCACGGGTAGACGCACGCAGTCTTTGATCCGTGGGTCTGGCTGAGCGCAGTAATGCGCAGCAACCCCCCGAAATGAAGCATCTTAGTAGGGGGTGGAAAAGAAATCAAATGAGATCCGGTTAGTAACAGCGAGTGAAAGCCGGTTAGATCAAACCGAATTCCGTTTTGGTAACAGAGCGGCAAATGTGGTGGGGAGCATCCTTTTTCTGAACCGAAGTCTTTTGGAAAAAAGTACCATAGCGAGTAACAGTCTCGTAGGTGAAGGCGAAAGGAGCGATCCAAAAAGAGTAGTGTCCTCTGGATAGTGGACATGAATATGGGAGTATCAACTTCCAAATCTAAATATGAGGCACAAGACCGATAGCGAATCAGTAGCGCGAGCGAACGCTGAAAAGCACTCAGGAATGAGTGTGAAAAGAACCTGAAATTAAGTGGTTACAGAATGACTAGGCATGAAAGCGTAGGTTCATGGAAGTGAGTCTGGGTAACTTGACAAACGACATGAATTAAGCAGTGTCTGGTCTTTCTTCTCGAAGCAAGAGTCAGGGAGTTATTGGAAGTGGCGAGATGAGAATCGAAGCGAAAGCAATTGTACGCAGCCCCTCAAAAGGTAAGGTACATCGTGGTAATTCGCGATCAGTCACTTTCTGTAGACCCGAAGCCATAGTGATCTACGCCCGAACAGGATGAAGTCAATCTGACGATTGATGGAGGTCCGCAACTAGTGGTGGTATATTCCCCTTAGGTGATTTGGGTGTAGGGGTGATAGTCCTGTCGAACATGGCGATAGCGGGTTCCCTCTGAAATGTCTCTCAGGACAGCGTCTCTGGAGTAAGATAGGGTGGTAGAGCACTGATTAGGTGGATTGGCTTCGAAAGGAGTCGCCATCTTCTCAAACTCCGAATGCCCTATCTACGTAGAAGGAGGCAGTCGGGGCGCCGGAGTAAGTCTGACGTCCCTTAAGGGAACGACCTTACGTGAGGCTAAGGGCCCTAAATGCTGGTTAAGTGTTAATCTGAAAGGAGTCTCTATTCAAAAACAACCGGGAGGTAGGCTTAGAAGCAGCCATCCTTCAAAGAGCTGACAGTCCTGTCAAGGGCTGGCGGCACGAGGAAACAACGCGTAATAGCGGACCGGTCTAGAGTACAGATTCTGAAAATTCACGGGGCTAAACCAGCTTCCGATACCTCACCAGCGCCAAAAGCGCATGAGTAAGGGGGCGAACGGGTTGCCTAGAAGCACGGTGGTGACATCGTGTGGAGCGGCCTGTTACGAATATCCTGATGTAAGTAGCAGCATATCCGGACGAGAATTCCGGACATCTTATATGGCAAGGATTCCTCAGCCACGTTCTTCAGCTGAGGGTTAGGCGATCCTAAGGTCGATGGTAAAACCTGAAGGCCGAAATTAGGGAAACCGGTTAATATTCCGGTCCTATGAAGGTAGGTCGCCGCAAGGCATGCCATTTCTCGAACGCTTTTGGATAAATCGAGCGTCTGCGGACGTCTGAAGGCAATAAATCTGCGGAGTCTCATTGTGAGGAGAAGCAGGTGAAAGCCGTAGGGATAATTCGATTGAATCCGGGGGCCCATGAAAGAAACTTTTTTGGAATGCCTAAAAAGTTTCATCAAAAAAATGAAAACTTAGGTTAAACCAAAAAAATTCCATGAAAAGGAGAATGGAACGATCCTTCATAATCGTACCGAGAACTAGTACAGGTGCCATAGCTGAAAAGGCTAAGATGTGTCAGGACAACCTAGGTAAGGGAACTCGGCAAGTTAGCCCTGTAACTTAGGAAGAAGGGGTGCCATAGTATGCGTAATACTGTGGTCTCAGTAACAAGGGGAGTGCGACTGTTTACCAAAAACACAGATCATCGCAGAG
>JAHFFJ010000019.1:18095-20646 GCA_023248035.1 Microcaldota archaeon | reverse complement strand
CTACCAGATGTTTCTAATTCAAGGGGCTTTTTTCCATAAACCAACATAGTACGCTGGGTACAGTAGTCAAGCATTTCCGCCATGGTATTTTCCGATATTTTGTTTTTTGAATAGCCACGCTTTTTTAGCCTGCGTTCAAGAACTTTTGGATTGGTACGAAGGACAAAAATAATATCAGCAGGAATTAGAATTTCGCATGCAAGATGCCCTTCAAGTATAAATGACTCTCTTGTTTTTAGAGAGCGTAGGGAATGAGATAGTTTCTTTAGCTCGACCTCGCCTCTTTTTGAAAGTTTATGGGCAAGAATGTGTTTTTTGAGATCGATGATGTCCAAACCAAGCTTTTTTGCAAGCATAGCACAAAGGGTGGATTTACCAGTACCTGGCGAACCAGTGATTATTATTCTCATAATATTTCCTCATTATAACACTAAATTTATTTTAGATAAAACTAATTGATGATGTACCAATGGATAATTTATAGCTTATTAGAAAGTATATGGAAATACTCTCTTGCAAGATTAAGTGTTTGCACTCCTTTTTCAGTTATCTTATAGTATTTCCTGCGTTTCTCAAATTCTGAAGTCATCAGGCCTTCATTTTCCAATTTATAGAGCACAAGATAGATCATTATCTTATCAGGCTTAAAGAAAAATTCTTTTTCTATCTGTTTGTCTATTTCATAAGCATAAAGCTTTCCGCTTGCATTGATTAGGGAAAGAACATAGAGCCATAAGTTGCCTGAAGTAAGTAGACGTTTGAGTCTTTTTATCGGTTTTGATGCAAATATAGTATCCATTTCATTCCTCAGACTTTCTGCGACTTAGCGGGCTTTTATCTCCTTTAAAAGTTCCCTCTAGGCGTTCTTTTGCATCGATCCGGTCATTAATTCCTCCATGATCAAGTTCGGTAATTCTCTTGAAAACAAACTCGGTATGTGTCTGACCTGATATTTTTGAATCTGCACCAACCTGAATATATGATTCAATAACATCTGCATCACTTAGAGGCCCCCGCGGACGACTTGTTCCCTGAAGTAGTGATAGGGCATTACTATAGTTTTGCATTGCATTATGATCACCTACTTCTTGAGCTGTACGATAGAGCTGTGCGACTGCAATTTCAGCACCACCACGATCACCACCATTCATGTACTCGATCGCTTTTTTACACAACTCTGGTTCTGAGAGAACTTTTGGACCTAGATCAGAACGTAGTTTTGCCGATTCAGCTGCACGATCGAGTCCGCGATTAGACTGCTCTTCAATAGTAAGACCATCATATTTTTTACCGCCTTCTGGAAGAACCCCGGCTTGAGCAGCGCTAGAAGTCATTAAACGATCGGAAAGTGACGAGTAGGCAGAATCACTTGTTTCTAAAGAATGGAATACTACAGCCACACCATTTCCGCCCTCGCTTGCCTTAGCACCTAAAACAAGATTTGGAACGCCTTCTTCAGGAATTGAATGTGCTTCTGCATAATCTTTTGCAGCATCAGAAATTGACTGGTTTGCAGGTCGAGCAGCTATGATAGCAGAAGAAAGTGCAGAATCAAGAGCCCCCCCAGCCTGAGAAAAGTTATTCTGATCGATATATTCACGAACATCACGCCTTATTTCTGGTGAAACAGTAGAGAAACCAGAGGGTTGGTCCTGGAATTTTGATAGTAGTTGCGGATCATGAGTGATAATAGCTGTGGGGTCTCGACTAATCTCACCAGCCTTGGCAGCTTTATCGATTACACCTATTCTTGTATTTGCAAGTTGTGGAATATCACCGGATTTTTCTAAGAATTCTTTACCCCCATCGCGAATTAGTTCAAATGACGCACTCGCTGCCTTAGAAGCATCAGTAGGGTTAAGGCCTTCTTTTTGAAGCGCAGTAGTAAGCTGATAAAGATTCATGTTCGCAAGTTCAGCAGGAGTAAATTTTGCAATAGTCTCAACAAGAGCCTGTCCGCCTTTGTCATGAACTTTATCCAGGAATTCTTTTGAACCAAGAGTTTCTGAATGGATATCTGCAATTTTTTGTGCTGTTTCTGCAGCTTTGCCAGGAGGTAAGGCACCCGGTTGTTTCGCACTCAGAGTGCCGATGGCATCAATTCCCGCAATTTTAAGTTCAAGGCTAGCAATCCGGTCGGCCTCTGCAAGAAGAGCTTTTTTGAATTCAGAATTGGATTCTGATTCGGATTTTAGTTTATCCGAAAGGTCACGCATTTGCATACCGACATTAGCAGCAATAGTGTTCCTAAGCTCAGCAATACCTTCCATTGTACCTCGATAATTTTCTACAAAGTTTGTTGCATCACTACCTACCATCATCTTGGAATTGGAGAAATAGGGTGAAGTTATCGAGTCCCAGTTGGTAATAGTTTTGGAATTTCCAGTGCTTCCCGGATCGGTAATTACCCTAACCACACCATCAGAATTAGTAACGTTTGCTACTAGAACACCTTTCTCGCTTGTGAGTTTTACTATTCCAGACCCGCCACCAAACTCTAAAGAGAGATTTATCTGATAGGAAACAGAGGTAATTTTACCTTCTGGAGAAA
>JAHFFJ010000019.1:0-18085 GCA_023248035.1 Microcaldota archaeon | reverse complement strand
AGAAATAGTAATTTGTTTCTGACCATCTGCTGTTTGACCTCGAGCGGAACCAGATGGATTTTCTAGGATAAAGACCAAAGTTCCATCGGCCTGACGCTGTACACCCTTAACAATATTAACCGAACCATCTTCATTTTCAACCTTTACACCAGTGATGTTTCCATCCTTATCTTTAACTACCTGACCATTAATTGCAATTTGAGCTTCATTAATTTTTTGTTGTGGATTATTGAAAGCAACCTGGAAAATACTTTTACCGGTAGCAGTACTATATGCATAATCAATGGTACGGCCAAGTATGGTTTGAGTTGCAACAAAAAGTGAAAGACGTGCTGCTGTGCTTGCAACTCCTTTAATACCGCCAGCAGTACTATACAATCCACCTTTGTTAGTAAATAGATCACTGGATTTTACACCCCCACCCGCACCGCCAGGAGTAAACATCATTCCAGTTCCAGTCATAGTTGGTGAGGACTGACTGCTACCCTTTGGACCCGCACCCCCCTTTCCGCTTTTTTTAGCTGCAGATTTAGCACCGGACATGCCACGCTTAAGGTCACCTGCCATAAAGACCCGACCAGAGGCATTTTGTTTCTCGGATTTTAGAAGTGCACCTTTTTCACCAGTAGCAATAGTTTTTGCAGCACTTGCAACTGTTGCTCCGGCAGATATTACCGACATTGCATTAAGATAATAGCCACGTCCGCGCGCCTGATAACGTATGTGCCGACCTACCTTTTGACCACCGAGATTAAACCCCATGAATGGATTTCTTCCTGTTGCATAAAGTGCACCAGCTAGTAACGAGAATATTATCAAAAGTGGGAGGCATACTGCTGGAGTAGCTGAAAGTGGTGGTGGCGGAGCACAGTAGCTCACTGCATCAAGTTCGGGAAGATATTTTATAGGATTGAGTGAGGCAGGAGGACTCGAACCAGGAGCATCAGGTATGTTTGAAGCAGATTGTACTTCCCCATTAACATTTGGATAGTAACCGTTCTCACTATGTATTTTCGAATATGCAAGGCATTCGGAAAAACCGCATGCTGGCGAATTAATATCACAAAAAGGGCAGTATAGAACTTTTATGTTAATGCAACCGTGGGACCATTCTTCGAAATTAAATTTTATTTTTCCTTCCTCATCAGTGTATGCCTTATACAAACCCTGTGGACCGGTGGTGTTGGTAAGTTCTATTATTACTATACTATTTGCAATTGGTTTTCGTGAGGGTGAATCACTGACATTCTCATAAAAAAGGTTGGACTCCAGTGTGGTTGAAGGTTCATCAACCAAGCTTAGTATTTGTGCCTGAGGGGCATTTTTAAGTTCTGAACATGCCACACACCCTGCAGGAAAAACAAGAGTTGAAAATGATAGTACAACAGCTGTAAGTAAAATAGCAATGGCGAATAGAAAATACAATAATCTTGAACGAGAATTGGAATTTTGAAATTGCTCTGGGAATAGCATGAGTATATTGAACTTTAGTAAATTTATAAAGTTGTGTTATCTTAGATTTGGTGCTTTTATCACTAATTTTGGCACTTTTCAATTAGAAAAACGTTTAAATAAGTGAGCAAGAAATCTAGCTATGCGTATTCGGTTCTTTGAAACGTTTTTTTTAATATTAATTTTTTTGCCTTTGGGATTTGCAGCAGGCATAGAACCAATTGATCTTACCTATGTAGTACCCGTAGTAGGAGTAATAGTTATAATTTTTCTCGCTCTCTCTAATATGCTTTCCCATTCACTTTCGGATCCACGTTTAGAAGCATGGGTCAAAACCGAGATGAGGGAGTTTGCAGCTGCAGTGATACTTATAGCAATAATAATCGGATTTTTCATAAGCTCAAATGGCGTAAGTATAGCACTTACAGGAGAAAACGATTATGTAACCCACTCCAAAGCCATTATGGATAAGTGGATAGAGCGCTATGATAGTGCATATGAGTATGTCATAAGAGCAGCGAGTAAAATCCGGGCTTCGGCTACCTATTCCCCTTACATAAACATACCTTTGTGGTATGTTTCTGCGAGCTATTCAACAAATCCATTGGCTGGAATAGCAGTATTATTAGGTACCCTTAGCCTTGCTGCACAGGCACTTACAAATGCAGTTTTCATATCAGAAAGCATACGTATGCTCGTGGTTTTTCTAAGCGTGGTGGTTCCAAAAATACTTCTGCCATTGTCTTTCATATTCAGAATGATACCATTCACAAGAAGACTCGGTAATACGCTAATATCGCTCTCTATTGCAGGACTTGTTTTCCTGCCTTTTTCTATCATACTTACTGATTCGTTAAACGGAACGATAAACATACCAATACCAAAAATAGACGATCTTGGAAAACTTGATTCTGATCCGTGGGCGATGGTGGCCTCCGAACCAATGTGCGAGTCTCCATTTACAAGAACCGTTCTTGGACTGACTGATCCGTTATTTGCACTTTTGATCTGCCTCCCCCTTTATCTTGTTCCAGTTTATGGTGCAGCATTATTTGCAATCTGCTTCCCATTGGTACAATATGTAATATATCCATTGATGAATACCGTTTTCCAGGGTGTGATGACATCCTTGCTCCTCACATGGGAAGCTCAACTTAGCCCCTCGGCATATGCAGGAGAAGTTTTTGGACAGGTGCAGCCTTTCCTCGCTGGAGTTAACAACCTCGTACTTTTAGGATACATTAATTTCATTTTAATAGCGACAATAACTTTTGTAGGCGCAAGAAGCCTTTCGGCCGCCCTTGGAGGGGAATGGTATATGGCCGGTATTCAGAGGTTAATATGATTCCAACTAGGGTGGCAGTATTCTTGCTGTTGCTTTTTGGTGTAATTTTCCCAACGTTTTCCTGCATTAGCAATGCAACAGATGTTGTGTTAAGCGAGCAGGGAACTCTCATTTGGGTAGTTATCATGCTAACTGTGGTGGTTATTGCATGTGCTTATGTAGCTGGCAGCGTACTTACAAATGCAAATTACACAGTATTTGCAAAAGATGAACTATATCACCTTGGATTTTCAGTTGCAATATTAGTTGGTTTTAGCAGCCTGGTACTTTTGTCTTGTAATGTGGCAGATTTATTTTACACTTCATTTTTCCATAATATTGAGGGAAGCTTGCAGGGTGATTGTTTCAATGAAAATAGCATGCAGGCAACTGCAAGTTGTTATATGGGACTGGTAAAGGGAGATGCCACCAGTCTTTCAAAGAGTTACATAAAAAATTATCTTGATAAGCTGATGGATTCCACATTTGCATGGAGTATACAGCTTCCTCTGGTTAATTCTTATACCTCTACAGCAGGAGCGTACAAGAGAATAATTTCTAACCAGTATGACCTTATACTAAACTCATTCTTGGTCCCTGCACTCATGAGCGTGAGTATGCAGAAGATAGTTCTGGATTTCATAAGGGAAAATATAATCCAGTGGATACTTCCGGCAGCTTTTGTACTTAGAGTTTTCATACCCACCAGGCAGATGGGGAATATACTCATAGCCCTTGCACTTGGACTCTATATACTAGTCCCATTCATGTATGTCTTCAATTTTGCAATGTATGATGCAAGCAACTCGAGCGAAGACTGCCAGAATATGAAGGATGCAGTATGTGACAATGCAGTTGATGGCAGTTGCAGTTCTCCGGCTCAGGCATGCAGCAATCCAAATAGCTTTTGGAATGTGGGCAGATTGATACCGGTTGCTTTCTTCCTCCCGAACCTGACAATAGTTATATTGATAACGTTCCTTAGCTGTATGCACAAGGCGTTACGGGTGATTGGATGAAGTTTTTGGCTCTTTTACTATTTATTTCCCTTATCGCCATAAATACAGCTGCAATCGATCAAGATTTCCAGGCTCAGACAAACAGTTCAGGTTTTGAAATAGCAAAAAACTGGCAGCTTCTTTCAGTAATTGCATTGATGATATCCGTCATACTCGTTGCACTTGCATACATGATAGGCATTGGTTTTGAAATGCCAGAAATGAAAGCTTGGGCAGGAACTGAACTTACCCAGATAGTTGCAAATGCAATAGTAATTGGTGCACTCATACTCACATTAGTTTTCATAGAAGGCTTGGTACTGGCAATAGTGGCAGGTAGCGGCATAAGCCTAGATAAGTGTAATACAGGAAATAGTTCCAGCTGCCTCCAGGGAATTACAAATACCTACCTGGATGATTATGCAAATATTGCAAAAAGCGGAGCTAAGTCAGTTCTTTCGAAGAATGTCGAAGCGGCAGGTATGGCCAGTAGAAGAATCGGATTGTATTGCCTTACTATATACTGTCTTCAGATAGGCGCAACCACCACCATTGCTGGTGAATACGTACTCAAAAGTGATATGTATTCCATAGTTTTTGAGTACTATGCAAATTTGCTTTCTTCTATAGAAGCACAAAGATTTTTTGTAAATGAAATCTGTTTCCATATGGGCCCAGTCATACTTGCAATAGGGATAGTAGGCAGAAGTTTCTTTTTCACACGAAAACTCGGGGGTCTCCTCATAGCGATAGCAGTGGGGATGATGTTCTTTTTGCCGGGCATGTACATATTTGATTGGGTGACATTACAGACTGTAGTAAATGGAGATAAAGGATTAGGGGAAGTCGGAGCAATTTGCCCAGCGGAATGCAAGCAATTGCCACCAGTAGCAATCTCCGGAGCGGACACTTTACCTAAAATACCCGATGTCTATTTGGCATTTGCAGATAAAGATAAGAAACAGGCACAACAACTCATAGATGGAAGTCTTGCAACTGCATTTGGTACAAATGAAACAAACCCATTTTACAATAAGGAAATAACATCCTGTTACTTTGGAGAAGCTAAAAATTGCCCCACAGTTTGTAGGGAACTTCCTTACCCTGCCACCACAAATTGTGTAAATTACACCGCACAGACTCAGCAAAAATGTGCTGCACTGCCAGATGGATGTAAGGTGGTTAGGTATGTGAAAGACATCAACCAAGAGCAGGATAAAAGCTGTCCTGCAGCATGCAAAATAGTACCGCCACTAAAGACGAATTGCGATATCAATAGCTGCCTTGATTCAAGCATGGATTGTAGAGTAGCGCGATCCAATAATTTGAACTGGAGACCGCAAAAAGACCTTAAGCTCGATCAGGGTGGAGATTTGCAAAAGACCCTTGAGAAATGGGCAAGATGCGAACTTGCAAAGAAATGTCCTGCAAGCCTCACTGCAGAAAACTCATGTGTTTATGTAGTACCGCAAAGCGGGCATTGTGATGATTTTGGAGTTTGTTTAGGATGTCCAAAGGAGTGCAGAATAGATAGTTTCACAGGAGCAATACCAGAAAGTTGTAAAGATTCAAATGGGCAATATCTTGCAACATGCAAATCATGCACCGATGGTTGTAAGGTACTCAAAAATAATCTTGAGACTTTAGATACTCTGGCAAAGACAGACAATTTCTGCGGAAGTTGTCCAATAGACAATCGATTAGTTGGAAGTGGAATACCGGTTTCTTATAGTCAGGGAGGGTGTTCTTACAATAGCTGCCCAAAAGATTACCGAGCTGTAGTTCCAAGAAACGCATGCGAAAGCTGCCTCTTTACTGAAGAATCTTATGCATACACACCACCCATAAATTACAAATGCAGTGAACTTTGCAAACCGTCCGATAATGCAGCTATGAGTGATCCTAGTGCATATAGCAAAGTTGGGGCGGAAGGACTTGCAGGCGTACTTGAAATTCAGGATGTTTCAAAACTTCTTATACCTGCTTATCTGCTCCCGTTATTCAACATCGTAGCCACACTTGTATTCATAAAGGGACTTTCGACCATACTTGGAGGGGACATTGAAATACCCGGGCTGGCAAAGGTGTTTTGAAGAGGGAAAAATATGATTTACAAAAAACTCGTGCTGTTGCTTTTGTTGGTTCCGCTTGCATTTGCAGGCTGGGAGAGCTTAGCAGCAGTTGCAATAGTTACATCCGCAATCATGCTAGGTGTACTTTACGCTGTAGGTATGGGTTTTGGTGTAAACGAACTCCAGCTCATGGCCAAAGAAGAATTGTTCCAACTAATTGCACTAATGATAATGATGGTAGTATTAGTAGGAGCAAATGGACTTCTGAATTCTTTATCCAGTAATCAGGCATTTGGAGGTTCACTCCAGGATAGTGCAAAGAGCATAATAACAGACACCAAGGCACAGGTTACTGATGTATTTGACCTAATAACAATATATGATAGACAATCATCAATTGAAGCTTCTAAGGCAACGCAATGTAATATTTTGGGAATGGGTTACTCGGTAAGTGCATGTGGAGGTTTCAGTATGCTCGCCACACCACTTTCGATGGCTGGGGGTATTGCAGGATTTGCAATAGGAGAACTCGCTGCAATGGACAGGCTGATAGAAATTTCAAAGGTATATGCACTAACATTCCTTCTTCCATTTGGGATTGTATTAAGGACATTTAAGGTAAGCCGTGGAGCGGGTGGATTTATCATAGCACTTGCAATTTCCATGCACCTCTTACTACCTATAGGGGTAATATTCAACGAAATGATGAGCGCCACTTTCCTTACTGACCCGGCAGCTGCAGAATATAACAAACCACCCATAGCAACCATACCTGAATGCAATGCCGCTGATACCAAACCACCGCCATTTGCAGGAAGCAATATCAATTCGGAAAATATAGCAACTTTACTAGAGGGTAGCAATGAGGATAGGGCACTTGGGGCTTATCTTGGTTTGAGAACAGACATACGAAGTTATCTTGCAATAATGCTAATCAAAGCAACACTAGGACCAGTGATAGCATTACTCCTAATGATGGTCGGATTAAGGACACTAACATCACTAGCAGGAGCGGAAGTTGATGTTACCGCCCTATCGAGGTTTGTATAATGGAAAGTGTGATGTGTGGAGACGGATTTAGTACATTCTTCAACAGCACAGTGATGCCCTTCACTATTTATGCAGGAATAATAACTGCAACAATAATCGCGATTTCATTTATGATAGGGAGATTTCTTTCCAACCCAAAGCTTACCCTTTGGGCCAAGACCGAACTGCTGCAACTGTTCGTTTCGCTTGGAACGGTTTTCGTACTGACAACCATGGTAAGCATGGTATGCAATGTAAGCATATCAGAGATTGCAGACATATTTGAAGTTCCAAATCCAGGTGGCGGAAACGTTTATGATGCAGCCTACCAATACCTTCATGATGCGGCATTATACTCGCACAACGCAATAACAGTAACGAGATACCATCTCGAAGCATACACAATATTGTCTTATTTCAATGCATTCATATGCGATTATCCGATAGGAAGAATAGGCCTTGGATGTTTCTTTGGTTATTCTGGAGATAACCAGCAGCCCTTTGGTGGGTATGGTGCACAGATTGCCGCACTAAATATGGCGTTTAACTCATCTATAATTGCCCATTTTACTGCGCTAAATTTCTTTTTCATCTTACAATATGCGTATAATGGATTTGCATTCCTCTTCCTGCCCTTAGGAGTTTTCCTTCGGGCCATGCCCTACATGCGGTCTTTTGGCTCACTGCTAATTTCGCTTGCAGTAGCTTTCCTTCTAGTCTATCCTTTGATTTTAGGAATATTTTACATTATGAGTGATAAGCTGCTTGATGCGGATAATGACTATGCCCCATCAGGTATAGATATGGGCAAATATTCAGAGACTATATTTGCAAGTGAAGAAGATGCAGGTTCACAACTAAGCGCAAGTACTCTTGGTGAGGATTATGTCAAAGACACATATTTGCCATCTGGCACTAATGATGTTCCTGGTGCACTTGAATTTGCAGCAGTAGCATTTATTGCTGCGGTATTTTTCCCTACAATTGCCATGCTGGCAACAATAGCAAGCATATCTTACATAGCAAGACTTTACGGTGATGAGATAGATTTAAGTAGAATAACTCAGTTGGTGTAAAATTATGGAATTGCTATTCTCCATCCAGAGTTTTTTGACTGAAACCGGGGGCGAGTTTGGACTTTCATGGTTAAACAACTGGCTTCCACTTTCGATTATCGCAGTAGTAACAACCATACTCATACATACAACAATGCTAATGTTTGCACGGGCATTTTCGATAAAAGAAATAGAAAATTTTGCCATGTCCGAACTGCTTCAGGCAGCTGCAACTGCATTTATGGCAATATTCCTAGTTGCAATGATCTCGAGTGCTATGGAAGTAGCAGGCACTGCAATAAAGGGCGAGGTTTCATGCGAAGGGCAAACAATAAACATACAACCGGGCATTGGCGCGATGGATGATGCTTATAGGGCAATATTGTGCCGCATTCAGGGAAGGGCACGCGAAGTTTCTACAATACAGGGTGAAATACTAAGCGATTCTGGAGCAACATTCAACGGCCTCAATCTTGCTATGAGCGCATTTGGGATTACTTTCTTCAAAGGAGATTGGGTAACATCATTATACAAAGAATCAGAAACAAGAAGAATAGTTAACAATCTTGCCACAGTGGTATTGATAGGACTTAATGCGCAGTCTCAACTGATAAGTTATCTGCGAGCGAATATGCTTGAGATATTTATACCAATTGGAATACTACTGCGAAGCTTTTACTTTACCCGGGGACCAGGAGCGCTTATGATAGCCCTTGGAATTGGGATGTATTTTATTTTCCCAGTTTTCTTTGTGCTTTTAGATCCAGGATTTACACCAGCGCCAAAGGGCCTGCCCACTCCAATTGCTACAGTACAACCATACTGCTATGCAACAATGACAAACGCCATTTCAGTACTTACATCAATAGAAACCGCAGGACTTGGAAGCAGTTCGAATCTGGGACTCGCAGATCTTAGGAATAATCTTTCAAAAGCTTACATAAGCCTCATGCTCCACCCTTTAGTAGCATTTTTCCTTACTATGGTATTTGTGAGGTACATGATGAGTGTTTTAGGTGGAGATACATACGAACTTACGAAGATGGTTTCAAAAGTGGTTTGATGAAAAAAATAATCTTACTGTTGGTGGTTTTGCTTGCTTTTGGCTGCATAGAGCCAGTCCAAAACTTAGGCTGCTGCATTAAGGCCAATGCAACCGACCCAAGCAACCCAGGTTGCGTACTTTATAACACCACGACATTAATCGAGCAACCGGAATATTTCGCAAAAACAATTGCATGCGATTTGATAGGGGGTTGTAATGTAACTGTAGATGGAATCAAAAAAACCATACCGATATGCACTGCAGACCAGATCGTACCTTGCATTGCACCAAACTGTGTGGCGATGGTGTGCGGGGATTATGCATATAAACCACATGTTGCACCTGCTTTCCTTGATTTAGATGATGCTGCAGGTAATGCACCACCCAACCTTAATGATGAAGCTGGAGCACTCCAGTTCTACAAAGCCCAGTGCAGGTATTTGCCAATGGACGCAAGTTTAAGGCAGGTCATGAAGAATTCCAAATCCCAGATAAACGTATTTAGAATGGGAGCTGGCGGATCTTTTGACGAATTTGACCAATACCGATATTATTTCCCAGTATCCGACAAATACTGCAGTATTAACCAGGCATTAAACCCATCAGACATTAGAGTAGATCGATACATGAATTATCTTGATTCCTCTAAATTACCATACGATGATCCAATCAATGATATAAATCAAAATTGTGTAGAGGATCCAAATGCGCCAGGACCATTTAAATTCAGCGAAAGTGCAGCGGCAAAAAATGTTGATGTAGGTGGCAACAACTTCGGATACGAACCGGTTTTACCAGACAAATCAAACTATAAATTTGCACAGCATGGGATTTACAGTTACCTTTCAACATGGACTTTATATGATGGGATTGGTGGAACCAAAGGAACTTATATTTATAATAAACCTTTCATGCCCCAGTCGGCAGTATACAAAAAAATAGATGATCCATTTTATAGAAAATATCTTTCCATAGCTCATGCAGGAAGGATATACGGACTTGAAGGAAATGAAGGAGATACCCGGGCACCCTTTGAATGTGATATGGGAGCCAATGACTGCTATTCTGGAAGCTGTGACAAAAGAGTTTACAACCGCGGGGTAATGGTAAAAACACCCGGGCTGGCATTAAAATCGGCAGAAGTGGTAACAGATTGTAACCAGGTACAAGATGAAAACGGAATGACCAAGGTGATTTGTGCACCGACCAAATCAGTCACTCTTCAGGGTGCGGGCCAAGTACCAAAACGTGATTATGCAACTGTGGAAATTTACCCTGCACACATTGAAAGCAGCGATAAATATTTTGGATCTTTCTTAGCTGTTTCATCATATAAATTTGGTGATATTGTTTCTAATGAAAAACTCCTTGATGTATTATGGGACAACTTCGAAGGTACAATAAACCTAAAGGCAACCGGTGTCCCGAGAACGATAACTAACACCCTTAGTGCGGTTAATTATGCATATGCATCCAAAAATTCAGTGCTCTGTGCAGAAGATTATTCTGGAGCACAAGGTGGCGATGACGATACTGGTGTATTCTGTTCTGGTATATCAGAAGATGTTGGGCCACCAGTAGGCGGTGCAGTTTTCTTTGGTAAATTAGGTGACAAGACAGTAAAACTTCCTGATGGAAGCACAGTAATTGGATATGCACTAACTACACCAAAAGACTTCAAGGATGTGGAGTTCGTTAAAAATTGTAATATAACATTCAAGAGCAGCAACCTTTATGCAGTCAATCAATACCAACTCGATTTTTCAGAATCTGCATGTGTAGACTATTGTGACCAAAAGACAAATAAAGAAGATGGTGCCTTCACTGAGGAAGATTACAAAAAACACAAGGCTGAATATCCAGCAAGATGCCTTGACAATTATGCATTTTCAAGCGTGCAGTGCAATTATAAGTGCGAGAATGAGGGCAACAACAAGGGCAATTGTGTTTTGGGCTGTTTGGACCAGAAACTTAGTGACTTTGGAGAAAAAGTTTGTGAGACATATGATAAGAGTAAGGGCCAGTATTACACCCAGTGTAAGAGTGATTGTAAAAAATTCTGCAGTGGACTTACTGATTCTGAAAAACAGTGCTCTAACTATTGTGCTACAGGGAGTTTTGCATCAGATGATGATGAGCTTTTTGTTGATGAAGATGCCCCGCCACTTCCTGAGCCAAGCTGCTCCTTACCTGCAGTAACACCTGAAAAAGCAGTACTTACAGATGATTTCGTAAGGGTAGAGATAAATAGTCCAAAGGACCTGAATTGGAAAAATCTTATGAGAACTTTTAAACCTTATTTCGAAGAAAGATTGAAGGCAATTGGAACAACAGGTTCACGGGATTGTGATGGCACCATAGTTGGCCAGGATGCAGTACTATCCTCCATACCATGGATAATAGATTACGAAAAGGGTCTTAATGACCCAGTAATAACTGAGGGTAAGAATTACGATTCGGATAAAACCTATGGCTATCTGCCAGTAAAAACCGGATACCATATGAGTTCTACAATTGGCCAAGCACTCCGAGAAAGAAATATTTATGATGAAAGCATGAATGGTGATTTTGGTACAAATGCCTGTGAAATGAGCAGTACTAGTTTCCCATGGTTCTTTTACTCTTTTGATGCTAACTTTTACTACAACATCGCTTTCAGCAGATATATTTATCTCTTCAAATACAAACCAGGTTCAAAAGCAATAGGTGAATGTGCAGTAGATGATAACACTTACCTACCTGAAGTTAAAACATTTGGATGGTGCGACTCGTGCACAACATCCACACTTGCATACCAGAACATAACTACTTATGATAGAGTTTATATGCCAGGTTATGATTTCAATATAGATGAAGCCTCAGGTAAAAATGGCCAGAGAATTTGTACTGCACAATATACTGAAGAATTGAAAGATTTACTCAATTACGAGATAACAGAAAATGTGAGTTGTTTCAATCCATATATAACAGATATATCGGACTACCATGAAACAATAGGCAGCGCAGGCAACCCTAGAACCTCACCGAATGCAGCTATAATGAAGGAAAGGCTTGGAAATTACTTAAAATCCGGAATCATGCCAGTGCTCGATTTGAGTGATAATGGTAATTGGAATCGCCACAATCCAGATTCTGATTTGGGCAGCAATCCAAAACCAGGTGACTACGGGCATTATGATTTCGAGAACCTATTCGGGAATATGGGAGCGATAGTGGTAATAGTAGATCACGTAACTAGTGAAAACGAAGTTAGTGCAAAATTAAACACCATAAACGAAAGGGCAGCTATAATTCACGAAAAATGCTTTGGTTGTATGGTTGCTTTCCAGGTAGATGATACGGTATCTAATGAAACCTTCAAAAATATCATAAATGATGCACTTGGAGATCCCGCGACAGATTTCAACATTGATCTTGTGACATTTAACTATGAGGTTTCAAAGCACAATATTAACGATGCTACAAAGGTTGCAGAAAACCTCGAATCTTATGGAAGAATACTCCTCCAGAATAGAAAGAAGCCTAGTATGGTAGTTGGCTTTAATGTGGAGGGGGGAGCATGGAACAATAACAATTACAAAGATCTTTTCGAGGCAATAATCAATCACCAAAATGCTCTTGTAAAGGCAGGAATAATGGGAATTGTATATTCACCAGTAAGGGATACGCCTGGGGGTGCAGGACTGGTGGATCTTTCAGGAGGAGTTGGGATAAAAGGGGCAAAATTCTGTGGATTTGAAAATGCAATGCAAAGAATGTCAACACTTTCTCCAGTTGCACTATTTACCAGGGTGATAGCAACTAATAGTACTTTATGTGTAGCGTGCACCAGTTTGGATAAGGCGAATGATTTATGCGGACCACCTAAGGGAAAATCCTCACCAATATGCGATAATGGTGTAGCCTGTATTATACCTGAGGGCTTAAATGCAAACGATGCAAAATGTCCTGAATCAACAGTAGTTAATCAATGTAAATTATGCAGTGAGATGTCCGGAACATATAGTTGCACAAAAACATTCACCAATGGAACAGTACAACAAATAAATGGCAACCTGGCGGAAATAAACTCGGATATTTATCTCGATGTAATAGGTGGAATAGCAAAACCAAATAAGTGCTGCCTTGAAGTTAAGACCACACCTTTGCCAGATGAAAAGGGAGGTGAGAATTTACCAACATCAATAAGATACACTTATACCAAGAAGAGCTTCCCAACACCAGTCAACAAACCGATAGTTTTCCCAAAAGGTGGAGAACCAAACGTTGACTGTGGTTTTGGTGCGGATGCTGAAAGCTTAAGCCAGATCACAAGTTTCTGTGACATACAGCAGGTTCCTCTTAAGGACTATGATATAGAGTGCAGCGTAGGCGAGTAAAATGGGCATTGGCGAAATATTGCACAATATGGTAAGGCGGAGTGGGGGGGATAGAAGAAAGATCGTAGAAGACTGCCCTAATTGCGGTGAAAAGGTAAATCTCAGTATGGAACGCTGCCCAAAGTGCGGGGTTAGGATAAAAAGTATGTTTAGGAGGAAATGTCCAAGATGCCAGACGCTCAATGAACTGGACATAAAAAAATGCATAAAGTGTTTTTTTAGTTTTGAAGCAGAGATGGAAAGAACTAATAAAACCTTTTATGTATGTCCTATATGTAACTACAAAATGGAGACAATGCTCACACAGTGCCCTTCTTGTAATAACAAGTTCGTGTGAGCTAAAATTATAGAATAATAGATTTTAGACAGGAATCACGGTATATAGTATAATCAAATAACTGTCCTGAGATATAGAGTGTGTAATTATGGAGTCTTTTAAGCAGGCGGAGAAAAAGCAGGAAAAAGAAATTCCCAAAAAACGTTTCATACAGCTTTTAGATGAAGAAGAGGTCGAAATTAAGAGGCTTGATTCAGAAGACATAGAAGATTGTACCAAGGTAATGAGGAAATGTGCTTTTGATGTTACCGAAAGCGAAGTTGGAAACATAGTAGACTATGGTAAAAGTTTTGGAGCAACGGTAAACCGGATGATAGTTGGCGTTGGACTTGCATGGCCGGCAAAACTTGATAGTCATAATAAGAAGATAACTACAGGGGAACCAAATTCCCTCTATCTCGAAGATCCGGCAGTCCTTCTTGCATATGAAGGAAGGGGGATACGCAGAATACTTTTGAAAGAACGTGAAGACGAGGCAAACAGATCACAGCTAAAATACACAATAGGATATTTGTATGAGGACATACCCAAAGACAACATATCAGAATACATAACTGAAGCCGGGAGTGCACTTGAAAAATTGTATTTATCTGAAGGATACGAATTTTATCGGACAGAAAAGGGAATATTAGCATTTAAGGAAGTCAGTTAAGTTAAAGTTCCAAAAACACGTGTGTAGATAGAAATATCAATGTTATATATAATAACTATTTATGGTCATTAGATGAGCAAACAACTTTTTGGTAGACAATTTAGGAGAGAGCACCCACCCGAAAGAGTACCTTTTAGTTCTCCTTACCTATGCGAAATAGATAAGATCCCTCCAATAGTAAACGATGTAAGGAAAGCTAGGGATGTAAAAGATGTAACAGCTAGAGATAACCAGTCAAAAAGTGAAATGTGGTCTGTAAAAAAAGTTAGGGAGGTATGCAATTATACTGCTATTTTAGGTATTGGAGTTGTTAGTGCAGAGATAACTAGTAGAATAACGAACAATCAGGATATTGGTCATACGGATATTATTGTTTGTTTATTTCAATGTGCACTTGCAGCCATGATATATTATGTTGGAACAAAAGTGGAAGTTGTTAATGATTTAGTAAAGAAGAAAAAAGATCAAGATTTGGCAGCATAAATAACCGACTAAGGGTTGGTTAACGATTTTTACGGTTACTTTTTTTAGAGTTTTTTCTTTTTGAACTTTTCTTTAGTGTGTTTTTGAATTTACCAGATGGGGATTTGGTATTTTGCTTTTTATTAGTTTTTGGTTTTTTATCCCAATTTGGAAGGCCAAGTTCTTTTGCCAGAAGACGTATTTCAGCCTTTGAAAGCTGGCTTTCAAGAAGAGGGCTTTTGAAACCTGCACGTTTTGCAGCGGTAAAGCTCACTGCACCTTGTTTTAAGTCGTCAGCATGAGAGCCATCAAGTACATTTTTGATTTTCATATTCATTGCAAGACTCTTTAGGCAGGAATACATATTTGCACCACGACAGATATTTGATGATGGAGGCTCCTCTGTTTCTTCCATTTCATGGACAACATGCTTTACACCAAGTATTTTTGCAACACGCTTGGCCATGATGATATCACCGGAAGGATAGTTACTTGGCACTATTGTAACTGCAACTGATTTATTCCCGAGTTCTTCACGGCATATACGCATGAGAAAACTGCTATCAGCACCTCCGGAAAGAGCTACCAGTGCACTATCAAGTTTTCGGATATTCTTACGGAGTTTCTTTAGTTTAAGCTCAAGATTTGCCTGCATAATTTCTTCTCTAAGCTTACTTTTATTAATATAGGCAGAGAGAAGATTTTGTGAAAAGTCTATTATTAGTACTGTTATTGGTATCAGTTTCCCTTTCTTGCAGCGGTTACATATCGCAGTATGTACCTGCAGTGGTAGGGAATAGTGGGAAATTGGTAAATGTAACGATGGAGCTGATTCCTGGAAATGGAGAAGTTTATATCAATGTTTATCCACGAACTGGCCTAACTACGCAGGATTCCATAGAACATGCAATAACATATGCAAGAGGCCTTGCAAAGAACAATGGTTGCGACATACTCTTAAGTTTTGGAGGAAAGTCAACCAATTATATAGAAGGACCAAGCGCAGGGACTGCACTAACGGTTATGAGTTATGCACTTTTTCAAAATAAGAGTCTTAGAAATGACACTATAATTACAGGAACAATAGAGCAGAGCGGCACGATCGGTCCTGTAGGGGGACTTTATGAAAAGGCAAAGGGTGCAGCAAGCGTAGGTGCAAAATATTTCATAACTCCGGTAGAGAATTTTTATGAATCACTTTTGCTTAAGAATATAGAGGATAAGTACGATATAAAAATCCTTCAAGTGTATAACGTAAAGGATGTTATTGACTTTATGATAGATAATAAAACCATAGAGCAAAATGCCATTTCTACAAAAAAGAGACCGATACCAGAGCTTCCATTAAGGGATTATAAGAAGCTGGAGAGTTTTGTAGTGGTTGCACAAAATATTATAGCACTGGAAGATGATGCTAAGAAACAGATAGTCAATAGTGAAGACACTTCCGTTATAGTAGATTTTTTCTCAAATGAAATTGTTAGAGAGAAAAGCATACTTAATCAGGGTTATGTTTTTACTGCCGCAAACGAAGCTTTCCTAAACTATATCGATATCTCAACGCTCATAGTAATAACAAACGCAAATGCAGACCTACAAAAGAAAAAACAGGAGATAACTTCTTGTCTCAATAGCATAGATAGATCGGATATGACCGATAAAAATTTCGAATGGGTGATAGGTGCGGATCTTAGAAAAGCCTGGGCCCAGGAGAGATTAGATAGCATAACAATAGATGATAAAATGCTGGCGGAAGACAAGTACGCAACATATAATGATATGATGTACGCTGATGCGTGGTGCCATGTTTCAAAAGAGCTTAATCAAAATGCACCCAGTGAAGGAAATCAGATAAACGAAAGTATATGGAGAGATCTTGCCCAAAAGAAAATCAATGAAGCTAATGCCACAGGCACTACAAATGATGATACTGCAGACAAGCTAAAAAGTGCACAAATTTCATATGCAAATAATCATTACGGAGCGGCCATATACGACGCGGAGTACGTAATCAGCATGGAAAGCCAAGGAAATAATATTAATAATGAAACATGGATGGATGATAACTTGAGCTCTTTGTGGGGAAATATCTACCAATCGCAAGCGGATTTCTTATACTACCAAAACCAGAGCGAAAGTGCATATAAAACAAAGAGATTTGCTACGGGGCTTGAAGAGGTAAATTTGGAGATGATTGAACTTGCCAAACCAAACGTGGAGGAGGAAATACCTGAGAGCAAACAGCAGAACGACCAGAATTTGATATGGATAGTGACAGTAGTGCTTTTATTTATAATTCTCGTAATAATGGTGGGTAGACTAAATGGAAATAAACGCACCGGAAGTGGCAAGACTTATAGAACTCAACAAAAAAAAGGCTGAACTTGAATTCAAAAGCAAGGTTATGGGAATTGATAATTCAGCAGAACTTAAGGCTATAGTCAATAATGCAAATGATATAGCACAACGTGTTCGTGCTGCCGGAATTGTACTTGTTTTCCCAAATCAGACTTCCCTAGATGAACTTGGAGAAGAATTGGATAGTATTCCGCCAGATAATATAAGGGAAGGTCTTAAGGTAAGAGATGGAAAAGCATACAATCTCCTCCAGGAGCGGGGAATAATAGTTAAAAGAAATTACGAAAACAGATTTGAGATAGCGAAAATTTGTCTACTTGTTTCACGCCTAAGTTTAGCCGAAAAAAAAGTGATAGATTCTTTGATAAGAGAAGCTAAACTTCCTGAACACCCCGTTACAGTTTTAACAATAGGTGAAAAGGAACGGATGAGGCTCTCAAAATTCCTTACACGCTGCGGGATAGCATGCACTGTAAATGGAGATGGACAGCTTCTAGCACCAGAAAACGAAACGGATAGGGAGATTAAGATAGAACTCGCAAACAGAATAGTATGGATAAGTGAGGGGAATAAGGGAAAAATAGAGGACAACCTAAAGAGGATAAAGGACATAAACACCATAATACAGCTTAAGAATGCTGAAAGGCAGATAAAAGTTTTTAGTGAAGAGGAAGAGACGCAGTTTGAATTGATGCAGAAAGATTATCTTGAACTCTTAAAGGAGCAGGATAAGATGCTTGAAGACTTTTATGAAGAAGAAAAGTTCACCATAAAAAGCTAGATGAAGCTGCTTTTACTAGAAAAAGTGAACTACCACGGGCTAAAGCCCGTGGCGTCCTTGGCAACTCAGAAGAAATCTGAGATATGACTTTGGGGATCAACTTCTTTTGGCATTTCAAAGCTTCGTAGTTCTTCTTCGGTC
>JAHFFJ010000018.1 GCA_023248035.1 Microcaldota archaeon | reverse complement strand
CCTGAATATCAGAACCCCCAATATCTGATGACTTGGGATTTAATTTTTTGATTGCAACAGCGATAGATCTATAGCCACTTTCACCTAGTGAATGGTAGAGCGCAGTTATTTTGGACTTAGACTTCTTATCAAGTTTGCATAATTCTATTACCGATTCAGGTGAACCTTTGGTTATAAGAGTTCTTAGTTCATTTCTTGAACCACTTTCGCCAATAAGTACGCTCATAACGCGGGTTTGGTAGTTGAATTCCTTAACTGCAATAACACGATAAGATGAAAGTAACGGAAGATTGGGGGAAGTTGGAGATTTTACCCAGCTAATTATTGCATGATCTATTGGATTTGAAATAATATGTTCCTTGTTGTGATAGGGATTGATACGACCCACACCACTTACACAAATACCTGCATAGTCCATGATGGAATGGTCAGATTTACCTTCGATATTAAGGACATCATGCACCACCATCATATTCTCGGTTAATGTGCCGGTCTTATCAGTACAGAGTACGTCTATATTCCCAAGATCCTCGATTGATGAGAGCCTTTTTGCGATCACACCATGCTTGCTTAGTGCAAGTGCACCATTGGAGAGTGTGATTGTGATTATTATTGGCATGGCCTCTGGAACCAGACCAACCGCAAGTGCCACTGCAAAGAGGAATGATGAAAGCACGTCTTTGCCGGTTGCAACATTTACGATAAAGATCAGAAAGGTGCTTACAATGATGATTTTGAGCAGATTGTTGCCGATATTTTCTATATTCTTTTCAAATATACTCTGGCTTCCCTGATGATTAAGTAGTGCCGCAGTTGCACCAAAGGATGTTTTTTCACCGATCTGGATAACATGGCCCTCACCAATACCTTCAGACACCATGGATCCCATGTAGGCGAGGCATTTGGAATCGGTGTCAACATCTTTCTTATCTGAACCATTTTCGGAGCAGGAAGTTTTCTCGACTGGGTAGGATTCACCAGTAAGACTAGATTGATCGATTGAAAGCTCATTTGCATAGCTAAGGCGGATATCTGCAGGCACCATATCGCCAGCTTCGAGCCTAACAAGATCACCTGGTACGAGCTCTGATGCGGAAAGAGATTTCCATATACCAGAGCGTTTTACTTTGCACAATCTCAAAATTTGCTTCCTAAGTTTCTCTCCGGCCTTTTCGGATTTAAACTCCTGGTAGAAACCCAGTATCCCATTTAGTATGATAAGCACGAATACAATGATAGAGCTGGTAAGGTCTCCAAGGAAGTAGAGGGTAATTGATACTGCAATCAAAACTAGGGAAAGTGGATTTAAGAAATTTGAAACGAGCAGCTTGAAGAACTTCCCGTTTTTTTTACCAATTTCATTTTTACCATAGATTTTCTGGCGTTCTTTAACTTGAGAGTCGTCAAGCCCCAAATCATGCTCTTCCATATAATTCGTATCATTATTGTTGTTTTTTTTAGATTGATTAGTCTGCGATTTTGGAGCTATAACCATAGCAATCACTATCACTGTAGCTTAATAAATAAACATAGTAGTTTAATAAATATTTTAACGAGTATTTTGCATGGGTTTAAGTTCCAGAATGATCTTACCTGTAGTATTGGCGATTTCCAGTTGTTTACCTAGGCATTTGGCAAGGCGACTGGACACAACAACCCACTCGGCAGAATTTGGAAGATTGAATCCAATATTGCAAGAGCTTGGCGGCAAAGAACCAGTGCCAGAACATGATATTTTTTTAGTCCCTTCTGATAAAATCCGTGAATTTTGTAGTGGTACGGCGTGTTATAAAGATGGGGGTGAGATTTATGTTTCAGAAGATTATATCTATGATATACCCAGGGTTAACTATAAAGGATATCGATGCCCAGGTTCAAGAGATACCAATATTCCAGTTCGAAGTATGTTCGAAGTCATTCTTCATGAACAAGGCCACCATTTTGATTTAGATTTAAAGTTTTCAAAATCAGGTAAATGGATCGACCAGCTGGAAGCCGTTGCCTATGAGTATTATGTTGCTGAATTTATTGCCTTAAACCATGAGAGGGAACTTGGACTTCAACTTATGGTAAACAGCTTTGCCCGCTATCCGACTGCTCATAAAAAAACAGCACGGACTGCACTCGGACAGGTTGAGGAAGTTGGAAGTATATCAAAATTCAAGGAAGGTAGTATATCCTGCTGGGATGGGGAACTGGCAAATGCATCTATAGATGTGCTTCTTGGTTCAGGATTTTCAAGCTTTGGTGAAGTTTGGCATTATGTTCATAGTACGGATACGCAAGAGATAATTACAAACATCGAATCTCACTATGATGATGCAACATTAACAAGAGGAAAAAATACTGCTGAAAAAATATTGATCACTCTTGCTGGCCATAATCCAGATGGTTATAAGACAGATTTTAGCTTCTTAGCTAATTTGGATTTAGGAGACTTTACAAAAATCGAAAAGCTAGGTCGGGGGAAAGATTTTGTGGTGAAATTTTCTAATTACCAAATCACTTTTAGCGCTGATGTGCCACTAACTATTGCTATAGAAGGTAAAACCAAAGTGACTGGAAAAAGACAGAAGAAAAATGGTGAAATTATTGTAGAGAATGAAGCAGAACGGGAACTCACAATAGATATTACAGATAATAAAGCAAAATCCACCCACCACACTATCATTGTGAATAAAGATCCGGATATAGAATATTGCGAATCCAAAGAGCAAAACTCGGTAAGAAGTTTAGAGGATGTAGAGAATGTAAGGGCAGCTTTTGATCATGTGATCAGGTCATTAGCAGGTCATGCAAGCCACGAGCAGATAAAATTTGCAAATTCATTAATAGCAAAGGTCTTTGAAGTAAAATGACATTTGAGGAAAATTCAAATGATAGATCTTTTTTTGGGATGTGAGAACACAGTTCTGTGAGGGCCGGCGCTTCGCTCAAATCTTGTAACCAAATTAGCAAGTAACTCTTGTGCTTTTTGAGCAGCCTCATTTTTTGTTCGCTCAGGTAATTTTATATCCCTACTCAACTTTCCAAGTTCAAGTAGGTCATCTTTTATACCATAATAGAGAACTGCTTTTGAACCAGCTATCAATCTGATTCTTTCGGAAAAATCTCCACGGGCTATTTGCACAAGTGCCAAAACATGCGTGGGATATGACCCCACTGCTCGCGCCTACTCGGCGAGCAAGGCTCGCCGTATCTGCGGCGCTCGCCTAATTGAAGTCGGACATTTTCTTCTGTGTGATGTCTTGTTTTTGAATATAGTTTTTGACAACTGCCTCTGTCATTGGGCCTATACTTCCATTGTACCTCCAGCCGCTCCAAAATTCCCTGTCAGGATAAAGTTTCAGGAAGTTTGGGATCTTTTCAAATATCCTTGAAGCACTGCGACTTTTGAATATTTGAAGAGTTTGCTGAACTGAAAATTTTGATGGGATATCTACAATCATATGAACATGAGCAAAATCTTCTCCAAAACCAAGTTCCCGGATTGTGAAGCCAAATTGTTCCGCAGCTTCATAGAAAGCTGCCTTGCATGCATCAATAGTTTTTTGTTTTCTGAAAACTGCCTTTCTTTTCTTTGAAACAAAGTAGATATGCTGATAATTGTACCTGCCAGATTCCTTTTTATTTACAAAAGTTCCACTAACCATTTGCTCACGTCCGGTAGCCTCTTCTCATGGAAGACCTGGCCGCCCTTTGGGCGGCCTGCCGGCTACCGACGTAATTTTAACAGTGAAAAAATAAGTATGCCGCCGATTCACCAGCCTGCGATGCAGGCAGAACTCTCGGCTAATTTAATTGATTTTAGATTACCGACAGACACGGAATTAATAACTTTAAACAAGCATTTCTCCCCAATATTACTTACAGGTGGATTTTTTTCTGTAAAAATAGCAAGAGTGACCGCTGCGATTAAACTTTTGTCAAACGCCATAGAACCACTAGAATAGATCTTTGCGGCTCGATTACATATTGCAACTACAATAGCGTTTGGAGGATTTATAGTTTTTAACAAATCAAAAGTGGCATTATCAATAATAAATTTTGCTTTATCGGCTGCTTCAATAGCACGATTGAAACTAGAACCTCCTACCCCCCACCTAGATTTTTCTGGTACATCTTGCCCGTATTCTATCATAGCTGCAATCATCTGAATTTTGATTGCTTCCATCTCCTCAAATGGCACTTTTCTGCCAGGTTTTGGACTCCGGACAGTATTCCTGTCATCACGTGCCACTTTTCTATCAGATGTTGGATCCAAGACCTTATTCCTGTCATATTCAGCCCTCTTTGCAGGGTCGGAAAGAATTTGAAAGGCTGCATTTATTTCTTTGAATCGTACTTCTGCATCCTGATCTCCAGGATTTCGATCTGGGTGAGTTTTTGCCGCTTGTTGCCTAAAGGCACGTTTTATCTCCTCCTGGGTGGCATCTTTAGGCACACCCAAGACAGCATAAGGATTGGAAATGGAGGATATATTAGCCATGATAACTATTATTTTAGCAACTCTTTTTAACCATATATAGTAACTTTTTCTAACAAGATGTTTACTACCTCAGAAACGCTTTTTAATCTCTCGTGAGATTACCGCTTGATGGTATTCATTTCACACCTTAAGCTGAGAAATTTCAAGTCTTTCAAAGCGGCTGACATACAACTCCCAAAGACATTCATATGTTTTGCCGGGCCAAATGGGAGTGGAAAATCGAATTTATGCGATGCTATAAGGTTCGTGATGGGAGAAAAAAGCCTTCGCTCCCTTAGGGCAAAGAAGGTTAAAGACCTTATACATACCGGAGCAAAAAGCGCAGAAGTCACCCTTATTTTTGATTCAGAAGAGGACAATACCGGTTACGAGATAAAGCGTGCAATACGGGAAGATGGAAAGATACGCTACCGCTTAAATGGCAAGAAAACTACCCGAAGTGCCATACTTGAAGCACTCAAGAGGCATAACCTCGATGAAAGTGGCAGAAACACCATAGCCCAAGGTGAAGTTCAGCGCATAATAAACATGAATGGCAAAGAAAGACGAACAATAATAGACAGCGTTGCTGGAATTGCTGATTTTGAGCAGAAAAAGAGCGAATCACTAAATGAACTTAGGATGGTGGATGATAGGATAAAAGAGGGTAAACTCATCCTGGGTGAACGCCATTCCTTCTTAGAAGAACTCGGACGGGAACGCGAAGGTGCAATAAGGTATACTGAAGCGAAAAAAGACCTTACAAATGCCAAAGGCACCCTCCTTAAAGTGGAAATTAACAGGCTGGAAGCAGAGGTTAGTGAGGCTGAATCTTCCAAGGAAAAGCTTTGCGAAAACAAAATAGAGCTCGATCAAAAAGTTTCCAAAATAGACGAAGAAATAGCAGTAGTCGATAATGAGAGGGCAAAGGCAAGCGCAGAGATACAATCAAAGCAAAAAACCAATGCTATGATAAGAAAGCTCGAGGAACTTAAAGCATCATGCGGATCAAAAAAACAACTTATTGCAGATAGAGAAGACTTCATAAAGCGCGTAAATGAAGAGTGCAAAACAACCCAGGAGGAAGTTTCGCATGAAGCTACCACCATAGAAAAATTAGAAAAGGAATTGCAAAAACTCCGCAACGATCTTAAAAAAGCAGAGGATGAGCTAAGGCTTCAGGGTGGATTTAGCGAAGATAGTGAAATTACAAAAATGAGAAAAAGCATTGACGAAAGTGAAAGAGCACTCTCTACATTACGCGAGAAGATAGTCTTTTTAACTTCTGAAATTGACGCTAAGAGGCAACTTATTGATGCTAAAGAAGGGGAAATGGCAGCGATAAAAGTTGAAGATGGTGCAGAAGATGAGGAAGAAGATAGAAATTCACTCGGGAGGGAAGTTGACAAGATAGCTAAAGAAATCGATAGTTCTTTTGCCCGAACTAGGGAGATAAACAACACAATAAATGAACTAGATAAGCAAATGCTCGAACTTAAGGAGAAAGCATCAATTTATCGCCTACGCAGTTCCCCGCAGCTTGCTAATCCGGCTCTTGCATTCATAAATGATATTAAGGGAAAAACTCCGGGAATTTATGGTACGATTGCAGATTTGATAACATTTGATGCAAAATACAGCAGTGCAGTTGAAGCAGCTGCAGGTTCACGCCTGATGTATGTGGTTGTTGAAAGCATAGACACTGCGACAGAGGTAATTGAAAAATTGAAGAAGGCTAAGGCAGGAAGAGCAACTTTTATACCGCTTAATTCTATAAGAACGCCCCAGGCTGCAAAGGCAGGGAGATTTTCTTCGGTAATAGATGTTATTGATTTTAAGGAGGAAATAAGGCGAGCAGCAGACTACATATTTGCAGATACGCTTTTGGTTGATGAAATTGGGGATGCAAAAAAACTTGGAGTAGGAAGCGCAAGGATGGTAACTCTTGATGGCGAAATATTCGAACGCTCGGGAATAGTTAGTGGTGGACGGGCACAAAGCGGACTACTTAATGCAAACCAGACACGAAAAATAGAAGAAGAACTAAATGAGATTAAATCCACAAAAGATGCATTGATACAGGAACTTTATTCCATAAGAGAAGAAGAATCTAAGATGAGGGCGGAAAAAAGCCAAGTTGAGATAAAAATAAAGACTATAGAGATGAAGGAGAAGCTAGGGTATGAACGAAGAAAGGAAAGGCAGAAACTTATTGAAAGGCGGACACAGCTTGAAACTGAGGTAGAGCAACTCGCATTATCAATCAAAGAAAAGGCTCAAGAAAAGAACGAAGAAGAAAGTAAGATTGCTAATCAGCTAAAGGTAATTGCAGAAAGAAGAAAGGCGTTGGAACTTGCAGAAGCTGAATTTAGGAAATTGACAAAAGAGAGCAGTGATAAGAGAGCGCAGCTGAGTGCGAATTTATCTTCAATAAATGCAACAATAGAGGGAAAACTTAACGAACTGGAATTAAGAAATCACGATAATAAGGCAAAAAACGATAGGCTTAGCAATCTCAGGTCGGAAGAAAAAGAAACTGTGACCAAATTAATTGAAATTGCAAAACAGCTAAAGGAAGATGAAAAAGAAATCCTGCTGGTGGAAGAGAGGATAAGTTCCACAAGCAAGGAGATAGAAAAACTCTTTGAAGAGATGAAGAGCTATGAAAACGAGTTCCAGGAACTTGGTAAAAGAAGAGGTCAAGTCAGGATGGACATCGAGCGGTTAGGAAAAGAGTTAAACCAAATTGAGATAAAAAAAGCTACATCTGGAACCAGGCTCGAAGATATGAACGCAGAATTTAGCGCTTATGGTTCAGCTGAATTCCTTAAACTGGAAAGAGAAGAACTTACAAAGATTATAGGCCAATCTGAGCGTATCCTTGCAAACCTTGGCAATGTCAATATGGCAGCAATAGAAATGTATGATAAGAAGAAGGCAGAGATAGATGAAGTGGGATCAAAGATAGAGAAACTCGAGCAGGAACGTGAAGCCATACTTTCGATGATAAGTGAGATTGATGAACATAAAAAAGAGGCGTTCTTTGAAGCATTTAACTCAATAAGCGAGAATTTCAAGAAAATGTTTGACTATGTTAATGTAGGAAGCGGCCACCTTAGCCTAAGCGACGCAATCGACCCATTCCAAAGCGGATTGTTCATAAAACTCAGGAGAAATAACCAGGAGCATGCATTAGATGCACTCTCAGGCGGAGAAAAAACCCTGGTTGCATTGATGTTTATCTTTGCACTCCAACTCTTTAAGCCAGCACCATTTTACATATTGGATGAGGTGGATGCTGCACTGGATAAGGCAAATAGTAAGAATCTTGCTGAATTAGTCACTAAAATGAGCAGAGATAGCCAATTTATAGTAGTCTCCCACAATGATACAGTAATGTCAAATTCAGAAACAGTGATTGGTGTTGCCAAATCGGAGAGTACATCAAAATTAGTTGGTATTAAATTAAAACAAGCTATAACGGAGGTCGTTTCATGAAAAGAGCGCTTTTTATAGGCAGGTTCCAGCCATTTCACCATGGACACCAATACGCAATCAAAAAACTTCTTAAAAAATTCAACGAGGTGGTAGTTGTAATAGGCAGTTCAGAAAGTTCTTTTACAACTGAAAACCCATTCACATGCGGTGAAAGAATAGAAATGATAAGAATTTGCTTTACAAAAAGCGAACTTGCAAAAATAGTCATAGTCCCAGTACCTGATTTGAACGATAACAGGGTGTGGGTCGATCATGTATTCATGCACATACCACCCATAGACGATGTATATTCAAACAACCAGCTAGTGAAAATGCTCTTTTCAAAGCATGGGATATTAGTCAAAACAGTTGATTTTTATGATAGGGGACCAAAGGAAGGCACAAATATAAGGAAACTTATGGGTGAAGGTAATGCCACTTGGAAAGACCACATCCCCAAAACAGCTGTCAAGTATCTCGATGGGGTAGAAGCTGAAGATAGGATGAAAAAGATAATCAGGATGGGAGGCCGACATGTTTAATTGAGAGTATTTTACTCCCTATCCCATTAGCACTTATGTTAAGCTCTAAAGTTTGGTTAATTTCGTATTCTTTATCACTATCAATAATAAGAGTACCAAAATCATAGCCGCTATCTTTTGGTATTAATGAGTATTGATATTTTATTGTGTGATTAAACTTCACATCGGGAGTTCCATTAGTGACAATAACAAGTTTGGAATCTGGAAGATCAAATGGTGCATCTGCAAAGTTTGTTTCCAGCAGCGAAATGTTAGTGAAATCAGATTCCACCTGAGCACTATCGGAATCGATATAGGTTATGTAGGGAAGCTGCTTCTTGATAAGGATCTGCTCTGCACTAAGTGGAGTTTTGAAAACTATAAGGTCTACTTTTTTGTAGTCGATTTTACCGTACTTTGAAATATCGCCAATATTGTTTCGCTCTTCCCAAGGTATGGAGTAAGTGTAGGATTTGAAATTTAAGGAATCTAGTGTGGCATTAACTAGCACTTCGATATTGTTTAGTAAGATGGATGCAGAACCATAATCCACAACGACACCTTCGCTAACAACAGCTACCATGTAAACCGAAACTTCATTATCACTATCCAAAAGGGGTTCGGTTGCTACTCTTACAACACCATTAGGGATAGAGGCATTTATTTTCCCATCAGCAGTGGCCACTTCAACCTGGCTTGTAACAGCAATGTTTGCTATTGAATAGGTAGTGATATTTTTTTGACTTAACATCATCGAAAGTGGGTAAACATCGTCCCTTGTTTCCGTCCTTACTATAATACCTTGTGGATCGTTTTGTACACTTAGAACGCCATCGGTAATACGAAGCTGATCAACAATGGACTGTGAAGTATTTAGAGGCAGGACTAGGATTGGATCATAAGTACGTATGGTGCCATTGAAGATTGTTTCCCCAGTTGTATTTTTGCTTTTGGATGAACTTGCAAACAGATTGAAATTAGTAAATCCTCCCCCGATAAAAAAGAGTTCGGTTATGAAACCAACTACTACAACTAATGCTGCAATCTTAATTATATCATTTTTATTCATGTAAAAGCGCCTCAAGAATTACTGAATAAAAATGAGTAAATAAACTTAAAAACCAGAGAGTTGGTATTTTTACATGTGCGATCTTTGTGAGAAAGCAAAAAACAGCAGGCAGTATGAACAGTATATTAGCAAGATGTTAGAAGAGGATAAATCAAGGCTTGAATACACAAAGGTGATGGCTGGAGCGCTACCTTCGCTTGCAGCTTACTCATCTATGAACTGGCCCATAAAGTTTGTTTATCCGATGTTCGAAGCAAGGACAGCATATGCAGTACCAAACAACTATTTCCAGAACATTGTGCTTGATGGAGAACGTTTAGGCAACTCTTTTGCCCATGGTGCCATGCGCTCGATCTTCTTTGTAGGTGAACGTTTGGTGGTGTTTTCTAAAGCGGTAAATTTCAAGGATGGAAAAGAGTTCTTTACTTCTTTCCTGCTGATTCACCTCGATAAAAATGAGTACACAATTGAAGGTGGGATGGGTAATGAGTTAGGCGAAACAGTAACTATAACCAGCCGAATTGAGAAACCAATGATGAACCTTATTACCGGAAAAGCGGAGAAAAAACAAATTGCTTTTTCATTTAACCATCAGAAGGTTGAGGGTAGGATTGTGTCCAAGGATCATGTTTTATCATCTGCACGCTTCAAAAGCGTTTATGAAAAATATGGGAGCACCCAGATAAAATCTGGCTCGATGGATATGGAAGGCTACGCCATAACCGTGCCGCATTTTTCACCCCATCCTTACATGCTACAACTCCATGAAGATTTTGGTTATAGCGACAATAAGGAATTGCAGCTCCACGTGATGGATTACTGGAGAACACATCTGGCCAAATAATCAAAGGGAAGAAAATATTTGTTTTAGGGTTTCGATTGGTTTAAGTGAATCTGCATACTTTTTATAAAGTGAGAGTCTCTCTTTTGGGAGAGTTTGAGCATAGGCAATAGAGACCAGCAGGCTCTGCTTACTGAGAAGGGACATTTCTAGTAACACTCCCACTCCCAGTTTCTCAAGCATGAGAGCATTTTGATAACGTTCCGGGTAGTTACGATCGACAATGCAGATAACAGGTTTGCCATAGCTTAATGCCTCCATTATAGTGGTGTGTCCACCATGGCAGATAACAACTGAGCTGTTTGAATAATATGATTTTATGTTTCCAACTTTGCTCCCATAAAGTGGCATCTCACCCAAAAATGGGCGGATGATTTTTTCTAAATTACCGGTAACCAGAACTTTTTTTCCTTTCTTTTGCGGTAATTTTTCTGCAAAAGGTCCTGCAAATTTAAGCGGAAGACTGATGTCCAGATTATTTATGGTTATTGTAAGTGGAGGAGGAAAGTCCGGAACAATTATTGCATGGGTGGATTTTAGCAGCCGATGAAGGAGGGAGAAGGCAAGTTTTTTTTCCAAGAGGCCATTTATTCCGACAATAGCAGAAGTGTCATTGGTTATGTAAATTGATTTTTTACCTGCCATCGCTGCCATTGCAAGACCGAGCGGGGAACCGTCAACAATAACAAAATCAACCTTGCTAAAGTGATTTTTGATGGTTGTAATAACATCAGGTTTTAGAAAGCCGATTAGTTCGGGAACTTCAGTTACAAGTTTGACCTTTTCTGAACTTGTTTTAAGGATATACGGACTCGGAATTTCTATAAAATCCATATTGTTATTTGCACAGTATTCTACCCCTTTTCCGAATGTCATTATTGGAAAATCAAAATGATCAGATATTAGTTTGTCCCTTGCAGCATGGCCATAACCATTGCCTTCGGAAAAGATCAGTGCCTTCATGGCTAGCTATTGAAGATGAGATTTTAATTTTCGATGGTTGAATGATATTACACAGTTTTAGCTAATGTTTCTCAAGCTTTTTCTTTTTAGCCTCGAAAATGGGGATATAGAGCAGAATTGCCACACCCTGGAACAGTAGAGCCATCTTGATATCACTGTTAAATATTATGATATAACCTATAAGAGCACCCGAAAAACGTCCGAGGTTTAAGAGAAACTCCCTACCGAGCATGGTGCTTACAATGGACTTGCTATTATCAACCGAAAGGGCAAGAGGAAGGGGAAGAAAAATCCTGCTAAAGAAATTTATCATACCAAAAAAGAAGAAGAAAATGCCCAATTCCTGGCTTATGCTTGCCATTATTGCAGATAACCCCAGGAATGCAACAGAAGGAAGGATGAATTTACGCCTATCCTTTATTTTATCTGAGAAATGAGCAGTCACAACCGAAGCGACTATGGAGAATATGGTTGCGAGTGAAACGAATATTCCAAAATCCAGTGGCCGATCAATGTAGAGGAGGAGGACAAGATCTATAGTGAGTGAGATCATTACTGCAACCGAAAAGCCCTCTAAAAAGAAGATACTTTTTAGGCCATCGATTGATTTGATACTTTCAAAAAAATCGTACTTGTAGTTTTTATTAGGCAGGAGTGTTATACCAAGGAAAAAAGTTATGGTGTATGAAACCATTGCCGCAAGAAACAGTGCGGGAAACCCCAGCGAGCTTACAAGCAGACCGGATAGTGCGGGGATAACAAGAGAAAGTGCAGGTGAAAGTGAATAGTACATTGCCCCCATCCGAGCATTATTGTCCTTACTAAACTCGTAATAGAGAACATTGAATGGTATCCAAAAGAATACCTGGGTTACACCAATAAGTAAACGAAAGAGATATGCCGAACCTATTCCCGGATAGAGGAAAAGCACTGCTGAGGCCGAAAATGCAGTAACTATCCCAAGAAGCATGAAAAGGCGGGCATTAAACCCTTTAAACAGCGGCGGAAGAATAAGGCTCGCAAGAAACCAGAAGGAATTTACCAGATAGATTTCCGATATTGGGACTCCGCTTTGAAATAGGTAAAGCTCAAACAACCCGCCTGCAATTATCCAGCTTGCAGACCAGAAAAGGTAAACTACCATAAGCTTACGAAAATCAGTTAGACTGGAGGAGAACACAGATATAGTTATCAACTAAGGTATAAAATTAGATGTTTCCTTTTTCCACATAGCTCGATATTATTGAAAAGAATAAAGAAAAGTTGCGCCAACTCAACTTGGCGCTTGCTTAAACAATAAAATTATTTGCACATTGGACACATGCCCATTTTGTGGACAATTTTGCCAATACCTAGGAGCACAAATGCCCCACCTGCCACCATATGGGCAGTCATTCCTTCAAGTGAACCCAAAGCGAACATAAGCAATGCTGCACCTGCAACAAGCACAAGAACGCCCATTACAATGCCGCATGTTCCGCAACATGGTCCACATTTACCTTCTTTTTCAGATCCCAAAATATCACCTGTTTACGACTGGATAGACAAGATTAAAAAGGATAGCGGATGGCACTTAGACTGTCAAATATCGTGTTTTTTCATTTAGGTTGCTGCTGAGTAACGCAGTGTATCCCGCCAAAACCATGGACTAATGAGGTACAGTTTATGGGAACGATTTTCCGACTGGGAAATACTTCCTCCATAATTGATATTGCTAGATCGTCCTTTTTGTCAGCAAAAACAGGCAGGAGAACCACACCGTTTGCTATATAGAAATTGGCATAACTTGCAGGAAGCCTGCCGTATTTGGTTTTTAATGGTGCGGGCATTGGCAAAGTCCTTACATCGAACAACTGCCCATCCTGATCTTTGGCAGATTTTAACATTCTAAGATTATCCATGAGTGGTTTGTAGTTTTCATCTTTTTTGTTTCCTTCAATTACAGCAAGAACGGTTTTTTCACTTGCAAAACGTACCATGTCATCGATGTGGCCATCAGTATCATCACCAACAATTCCGCTTCCGAGCCAGACGATATTGTTTACTCCTAGATAGTCCTGCAGATATTTTTCGATTTGTTGTCGGTTTAGCTGCTTGTTCCGGTTTTCATTAAGCAGGCATTGTTCAGTAGTGATTAGTGAACCAGCGCCATTTACTTCTATTGAACCACCTTCAAGCATAATTTCTGGCCGATATATTTCCATATCAATAATCGGTGCTATTTTGTCAACTACGCCATTATCAACCAGAAGATCATCGTATTTACCCCCATAGGCGTTGTAGAGCCATTTGGTCATTTTCATTTGACTATTTTTTACAAAAATTGGCCCGTAATCCCGAAACCACACATCCCCAGTTACAATTTCGTGTAAATGAACATTTTTAGATATTGAATTTTCCTCAAGGAGCTTTTGCACTTTTGTTTTGGTTTTTTCATCATCTACCAATAGATGGACTTTTTCTTTCCTGTAGAGTGCTTCGATAATCTGGAGGTATACCTCTTCTACTTGTGGCAGTACTTCTTTTGGGAAAGTAAGTAAGTTCTTTGGCCAGGAAAGCCAGGTTGCCTCATGAGGCTCCCATTCTGCAGGCATTTTCATCAATTGTTATTTATCTTAGGGAATAAAAGTTTTTTGGAATTTGAAAGTACTTCATAGTCCTCTTTACTTATCTCGAAAAGATCTACAGACTTACCAAAAAATATGGCATAGGACTCTATTGCGCCTAATCTGATAGGAGAGCGGAAAAATATCATATGGTTTAGTGATGAAAGAGGTAAGGTTGATACCATTCTTTCTGAATACATAGTTATTGAGTTTTCTTTTATTTCAAAAAAACGGTTTTTGGAACTTAGGAAGTGGAGCAGGAGATGAATATTTAGATTTATAACTATGGGCAACAGGAGAAGAATGAGTATGGTAATGTGGATTGAAAGTGAGGGTATAGAAAATAATGCAGCAAGAAAAAACAAATCAACAAAAGCAAACAGAATAGAGAAAACATTAAGCAAAAATAGAGGGATTCCCCGAACCATCATTTCTCTTGAACGGAAATTTCCACTAGATTTTGTAGACATCTGGTCGCCTTTCTTCAAAAAATCTCCAGCCCTTTTTGACTTCGTCACTAAGGGAAAGATCCACTTCGGCCATAACAAATTCTTCATCATTTGAACCATGTATAAGCAAAGTTCCAAATTGTGAATAGATAAATGATCCGCCCCAGAAATTTGAACTTCCTTCTTTCCCAACACGATTTACAGTTGCAACCACACAGGCATTTGCAATTGCATGACCTCTTTGGACTGCTCTCCAAGCTTCCTGCCAGTTTCCTTCGCTTTGTTCTACCCCATCCACAGTACCTATTGCTGTTGGATAGAAGATTATTTGCGCACCCATTAAGGCAACAGTCCTTGCAGCTTCAGGAAACCATTGATCGTAGCAGATTAGTGGTGCAATTTTACCGTATTTTGTTTCGAACACTTGGAAACCAAGATTTCCTTTTTCAAAATAATTTTGCTCATAAAAACTTGGATCATGTGGGATGTGGACTTTTCGGTATTTGCCTAATAGTTTACCATCCGCATCGATTACAAAAGAGGTATTGTATTTTTTTGAACCATCTTTTTCATATATCGAACCGCCCACAACCACCACACCAAGATCGCGCGCCGCTTTCGCTAGTGTTTCGGTTGTTTTTCCAGGAACTTGTTCTAGATAATGATCTGCTTTTGCCTTTTGTTGATTTGGAAAATAGGGTGAGGTAAAAAGTTCGGGAAGGCAAACGATATTTGCACCAAGTTTTGCTGCAGTGGAGATGTTTGCGAGTGCCTTTTTCAGATTATCTTCCAAATTTGCAGTCATGCTCATTTGAATTAGTGCAATTTTTACCTTCATAGAGGAAATATTAAAGCAGAAGATTTTTTATCCTCTCTAAACTTTGCTGTGGAGTTTCTATGGTATTAAGCAGGTAAACCGGTGCCCGGGTGAATAGTTCTGAGAAGAATTGTTTTCTTTGGTTTAGTTTTTCCCTGTTTCTAACTAACTGGTGAGGATTGCAGAAATCGTTCTTTAGCATGAAATCAATTGCTTGCTTTTCACTCAGTTTTGAAAGTGGCGGCAGGGACTTATTCCTCGTTAGTAACACCGTGGTTGTGAGAACGGAATGAGATCGAATCCTATCCGAACCGAAAAACTGCTTGACATCAACAATAGCCCGATCCTGCTTGTCTTTTTTTATCCCTTTTAGCCTGCCTGCATATTCAGCCCAGCTATTTTCAAGATCTCCTCTGATGTATGAGTTTTTCTCTGCGGAATGGATTATAGTGTCGTTTTCCGCTAATCGAACAAAAAACCAGTCATCAGTTACAAAATTGCATTTCTTGTCCATTAGAAGACCGTAGGTCAAGGTTGTCTTTCCTGAACCTGATGGACCAATTATACCGATTCCTCGTCCTCCTGAATCTACGAATGAACCGTGAACAGAGTATCTTCTATGTTCTGATGTGAAATCCTCGAAGAAGTCGGCTACTAAACCTAGTGCTATTGATTTTACCCAGCCATAATAATCGCAACCGGTTAGGATAACAGTTTTTGAAAGTGGTTCGTACAAGACCCTAAACTCTGAACCCTCAACTGCAAATAGTCTCGCGTGTGGTCTTAGCCAGTCAGGAACTAAGTCAAAATTATCTTCCCACATGTCCTTGAAGTCATGGTTGTCGGTGAAGAATTTGACGCAGGTTCCGTGAATGATTGCTTTTCTTTCATAAAGTGTTGATGAATAGAGTTTAGACATTAATTCGTCTTTTTTCTTTTTAGAGATGATTTGGACGGTGTATGACATGATTAGGTTTCTAGGAGAGGGGATAAAAAGGATTGTAGAATTAGTTCAACAAAAGTAACGGAACTTTAATAAACACGTATTACACATATATTATGTGTGATAGTATGGTTAATGTAACTCTTACAGTGCCCTCAGATTTGAAGAAAAAAATGGATGAATTTCCAGAGATGAACTGGAGCGAGATTGCCAGGCAGGCAATCAACCAGAAGATTAGGGAGCTCATTCTTTTTCGTTCAATTACTGCTAAAAGCAAGCTTACTGATGAGAATGTAAAGGAAATAGGAGATAAGATAAAGGTAGCAATAGCGGAGAGGCACAGGTAGTCCTATGCAGCTTGTAGTTGATACAAATGTACTAATCTCCGCCTTGCTGGCCAGATCAAAGACTTACGAGTTGATAGTTCTTGGCAACTTGGAACTTTTTATACCTGAATTCTCTCTGGAAGAAATAGATAAACACAAAGATGAACTTAGGCATCGTATGGAAGTTTCGGAAGAAGAATTCAACTTAGTATTAAATCTTATCCTCTTGCATGTATCGGTTGTTGGCAGAGAAAAATACAAAACTTTTGAGAACGAAGCCAAGAAATTGTGTCCTGATCCTAAGGATTTTACCTTTTTCGCTTTGGCACTAGCCATGAAGATTCCGATATGGACAAATGAAGTACGACTAAAAAACCAAAAACAAGTTGTTGTTTATAATACGAAAGAGATTATGGGTTTTTTCTAGATTGAACTGGAAAAGTTCGATGGCAGAATATTAATTATTTGTCTTTGTTTTAATTTGATGAATTTGTATAGAATCGTGGGAGTTACAATAATACTTCTTTTAGCATTTGGATGTGTGTCATCCCAAAAAGATAACCTTGTTGCCAAAGCAAATGATTCTAACGAGACTAAAGAATTTGTCAAGGCCGATGTTAAAGATAATGCGGTACTTGAGAATGAATCTGTAAGTGAAAATTTGGTAAACAATACTGAAATGGATGTTAAAGAAAACGAAGGCATAGATCTAGATAATAAAACGGAAGAGCTAGCTGAGAATGAAACTCAAAAACCAGTAAACGATACAAAAAATGAGATTAATAACGGAACAAAAATTTCTGAGATTAAAATAACCATTTGCAAAGTTATATACGACCCGCCAGGCAAGGAACCGGATGATGAAATGATAAGGATTTGCAATTCTGGAGATACTTGGATAAACATAAGTGAGTGGGCACTAAGCGATGGCGAAGGAACGTATATTATACCTCAGAATACAGTAGTTCAATCTAACAGTTCTTGGGAAATTTTTGGCAGGGCTTATAACCCAACTGGGGATGCAAAGAGGCTTTATCTAGCCAATAAAGACGAGTGTTTAGTATTACTAACTAACAAGAAGGAAGAAGTTGATCGAAAGTGTTGGTAGAATGCTTGGGGAAGATGTGTATGGGACATATGAAAAGGTGAAGAAACATGAACGCTCCAAAATGCGCTAACTGCAAACATTCAATGAAAAAAGTTACGAATGTCAATAAAATATTTATGTCTAAATATGTGATTTCAGACACTACAATGTATGTTTGTCAAACGTGCAGCGAAGAGTATATTGACGCTAAAGAATACGAAAGAATTAGGAAGAAAGTAGAGACTATTGAGTCAATGGTCAGAATTCCAGCGGTTCAAGAAGTAATGGCTAAGACTAAATTCTTAGTTTTGTGAAGATAAAATTAGACCAATGTTAGGCAAATTATGTTGCCGTAATTTTTTCAGCTTTTTTGATAAACTCCCACGAGCATAATAAAAGCATAAGATATTTATCTTTCTCGATCTAATTCATTCCCGTGGGGAAGGTAGTTAGTCTTAGAGACGCGTCAAGAATAGCCAGAGCTAAAACTTTACGGGACCCACTCGCAGAACTAATTAATCTCGGACAAAGAAGCGAACCAGTATCAATAGACAAACTCTTTGGCTTAGTCCAAGGCTTTAGTTTAGAAAAAAGAAAAGAACGCGAAAAACTAGCTGAAGCCCAAGAATTCATCTTTAGAGCGTACAACAGATTTTCCCCCTCTCAACGTGTCAAATTCTTTTCCATGCTTTATGACCGCTTTGCAGAACGCTATGACGAACATATGGGCATAGAAACAAACCACTACCAAGCAATCAAAAGAGTGATGTGGTACGCTGCCCCTTACATCAGATTCCCTTTATTAGATATAACAGCAGGAACAGGTGAACCACTCAAATACGCTCTTGAAATAGCACAAATATCCAAAAGAATCCGACAACTAGAACTCGAAACTCCCTACCTTGCACCAAATGGCCGGGGATCCCTTGCTTATGCAAATGAAATTTCCCCAAACATGCTTGCAAAGGCCAAAGAAAAATTAGAGAGAAAAGCAAGATATACAAGTCATAGCGCCTATTCTCTGCCTCAGGAGTGGAGAGAAAAATTCAAAACAGTTTTATGTTCACAGACTTTTCATATTATTTCTGATAAAGATAAACCAAGATTGGTTGCATCGATAAGAGATGCTCTTACTCCCGATGGAACTGCGATAATTATTGAGGAGGATCCATTCAAGATTTCACAAACTCCTCCAATTGAAGCGGTGAGTTTGTTTTTGCGATCGGTTGTTAGCCCGATAAAGAACTATGGAACGTTAATTGCGTATTTCGAGAATGCGGGTCTTGAAAGATTAGAAGAGAGAGCAGTTTCCCCAATCGACGAAGAACATTCAATGAGACTACACATGTTCACTAAGTGACTCCATTAATGGCGGATAACAGAGTAGAAAATTCTGAATGTTCAATTCCGTACTACTTATTACATCTGCCCTAAACTGACCCAGTTCATCAATGCTTGGAGCAGAAGGACCAGGAAATTTAGCATAAAAAACTCGATCAGGAACTCCTTGGTCTTTTAGTCGAACTTGGATTTCAAATTCTCCGTAGTTAATTCCTACACCATCATGAAGCTCTGGTGAACTGAGCGGAAAAATCAGCCTTACAGAATCAACCATAGCGATTCCCAGCATGAAAAGGGGAGCACGGCAAATTCCTAAAGATCGACCAAGGCCATCAGTATTTGGTTTATAGGTTATCGACTCAGTCATAGGCTCAGATGGAAAAGTACTAACTACTCCTTTTCTAATTAGATAAATGCGCATAATCATCATGTTATTGTTTTAGTTTTTAATCTTTTGTGTATATTAGAAACTTATGACGAAAAATTTATGGGATTATAATAAAAAAGGAAACACCACCAGATTAATGGGTGAGTATGAAAAGAGAGTATTTGAGATTTATAGTCCGGATGACCCAATCACCTTATTATCAAATCGTGCAATTGAGTGTTTATAGGATATGAATAGTTTCCATTACCTAAAATTTTAGTGCAATTTCCAAGTGTGGGGCAGGAAACTGGAGGTGTATGACAGCATTGCTCCACTGGCATAAAATCACTACAAACTTCGCTATTTTCATTGTACACAGCAAAAGACTGAAAGGCCCCACTAAATGATTTATCTACAACATAGTAATCTTTACATTTGTAAACTGCATCGTAGATTAAATCAGGAGATACACCGGAATATAGTGCTTTCATATATGCATAATCTCGATATGCTTGAAGAGGCATTTGAAAGGAATACGCAATATCATAGAATTGATATGCGAAGAAGATATAGGTTAGCATTCCAAAAAGCACAATAACACATACCGTTGCCCCGGTTTCTATTACTTTGTCTAATTTTTTTGTTCTGAATTTTTTAATGTAAATGCCAGGAAAGATAAAAAGAGTGGCAAGTACTATGGTTGCTAGTAGAAGAGATGGCCATTGGTGGTAGGCTAATAGGTAAGGCATTTGAGCAATTATTAGAGAGCCAATAGAAAACCCAAAAATCTGGATTGCCGATCGGTTCTCCGTATAACTAAGGTAGAAACAAAAACCAAAGATAGCGATCAAAATTACGTATTTGATGAATTCGGTGTAGGTATAGTAAAATAATATTATTGAAAGTAAGAAAACAATTAAGAAAAATGCCATCAGTTTGATTTTCATACTATTCATACCCGATCTTCTTCTTAATATCAGTTAGCTTTTTCTTGTCAAGTGTACCTTCGTCAATCAAAGAATCGTAAGTGAATATTGAAAAACCACTAGCCTTAGTTTGCTTTACTGCTTGGAAGTCCAATTGCGTACCTTTGAGTGGATCTGAAGAACGAGGATCTTCAACTTTATTGTACCATCCACGGATTATAGGAACTATTGATTTTTGAGGATAGTCTTTGAGCAAAAGATTTACCCACATTTTAACCTCTTCATCTCCCTTAAAGCCAGCAAAATAAGTATATGACATTGGCATTATAACATCAAGATATGGTAGCATTCCATCCTGACCAACACCTATTCGTTGAAATGGTCCAGCTCGCACGTCTGCCGAAAGAATTATAGTCGGAAACTCTTCCCTGACTCGTTTAACAAAAGCAGTAACTGCATCCGAATTAATTTCAAAGTTAGCATCGTTACATTCTTTAGGTAGATCAGCTCTAAAGCCACCTAGATCAGGATATCTTATATAATCAAGATTAATGCCCGAAAGAGCAAAAGTTGCTACTGCTTCATTAAGTAAAGTCATATTATAATCAA
>JAHFFJ010000058.1 GCA_023248035.1 Microcaldota archaeon | reverse complement strand
TGCATCATCCCGGAAATAGGTTACATCTAAGCAATATCTTTTTAGCATTAATATTTTTGTTTCTGGTCTTTGGGATAAAGTTCAAGCCCTTTCTGGATTTTCCTACATCTCCCCGACGTTAGAGATAAATACTCAGATGCAAGTTTCGATTATTTATGTCTGTATAGAAAGTAGTTTTAAAAAAGCCAACCTATATAAAGGTGAAAATGCATAAAATAATACATAATTTGTGGTAAAAAACAAAAATCTATATTAAATATGAACGATTTTGTTACAAAAGGTGAAAACATGAAAACCAAGTTTGATGCAGTTGACCTTATGATCTTACGTGAATTGCGTGATGACTGTAAGCGCCCCATGCGCGAACTTGCACAAAAACTTCGTATGCATCCCAATACCCTTCTCCAAAGAATAAAACGACTTGAAAAATCCAAGTTAATTCGACACTACCATGCGGATATCGACTATAAGGATCTTGGTTATGATATGCACGCAATGGTATTGATAAGGATAAAAAGAAGTGGACTGGAGGATGAAAAACTTCTTCATGATGTTGCCTCTCTTCCTGAAGTAGAATCACTTTATGCAATTACTGGTGGTGCTGATTGTGTTGCGACCATCAAGGCCAAAAATCGTGATGATCTGGTTCGAATACTCAAAGTAATCCAAACCAATCCTTCTGTCCTAAGAACAACTAGTTATCTGATACTTGTTACCTATAAAGAAGCCTATCAGTTTAATCCGCTTAGTCAATTGATACAAAAATAGTTACCCTAGGTACAAATATAAATATCCGAAAACTTCCCCACTTCTATAAGAACTCAGGAATGTCATATCTGCGCGTATCCCCATTCTCTCTCTAAATTCCCTGTTACTCACTTCATTCGGACTACGTCCTGCTGACCATCTATCAACTAACAGTATTGCTGAGCCCGGTGTAATCCTCCTCAAAGTCATCATCCTATCCAGAACGCTATTTAGGCCATCAATCTTTTGTGTATGTGTTATTCCAGAAAGTACCAAAGTGTCATGGAAACCATTTTTTCTCCACTCCCCAGTCTCCCCAATATTGGCCGGTCCTATTGTTAGTGTGGCACCATAATTCATTCTCTTCTTACTCTCAGTAATGCCCATGGATCTAAGTCTTTCAACTAAAAATGGATGTATCTCACCTAAGACTCTGCGTACTTTATCCTCATCTCTTTCGGAATCCATACCACTACCTTCACCTTTTTTAGGGAGTCTCTCAGTGGCAATAAGGTACATATGATGCCTCTTGTCTATTGGAGTTTCTAACTGACCTCTAAATCGTGAGCCTGGAAGATGTCTAAGGGTTTGGATTAATGTTTCCTTATCCACTTTCATAAATATAGCATTAAATAAAACTGATTCAACTACATCATCCGGTGTAAAACCTGTTTCAGTTAATATCTGCTCATGTTCATCTATCACAATCAACTGACCGGTAAATGGTTTTACCCTTCCAAGCAACTTTTCAAGTACTGTAGTTTTGACAGCTAAGTGGTGCTTCGCTGGCTCATGTGCACTACCCACACGTCCTGCCTTTAAAACCGTATCATCCCCTAAAAAAGGAAGAGTCTGGGAAAGTATTACAATATCGAATTTATTCTCTTTAGGCACCTGAGCCAGTATATCCACTTGCGTATATTCAATGTGAGCCGAGAAATGTGAAAGTAGTCTTTTTGCTGATTCAATTGATGCAACCGATAAATCATTTGCCATTACACTAATTCTTGATGCTAAACTACTGGCTCCTGTGATTTGTAATTCTGGTATGGTGTTTAAAATAGTTTGAAGTACGGTTCCAGTTCCACAAGTGGCATCAAGTATTTTTATCGGTGCAGATCCGTTTTTCAATCTGGTCCATAAATTACCCAACCATGCACTTGTGAGACATTGTATTGCTGCTACATGCTCTGCCATGTGTTTGTCATATCTTGTTTGTCCATCTTCCCCTCGGCTAGTCCAATGCCTCATAAGCAGGCTATTTACTGTGGCGCTATAACTTCCATCTTTTGTTGCAATCTCATCCAAAATTCTTTCTATCCCAGCTTTAAGGTCGTCTAATCCGAGCTTTTGGTTCCCAACGCTTGTTTTTAATTCAGTAATCCTTCTATAACAATCATCAACATATATACTATCCGAGCCTCTAAGTCCTTCAACTTGAACTTCAAGAGCCACTCGTTTTCCTGAACCTGGCGGTATCGTAGTCCTTGGCGGATCCTGTCTTTGCCCAGTCATAGCCATATTCAAACCTGTATAAGTTCCACTAACTTTATATCACAATCGAATCTAGATCGATATTTATACCCAACCCTTTAAAAAAGTTGTTTTAAAAAATGAGAAAATGAGTTTTTGAAGAGTTTATACTCTTGGGTATTTCATTATGCTGTGCACCATCTCAACATGACTCAAAAACATTCTTCTGCAGCAGTATCTTGCAATACCAAGCTCATCAAGTGCTACGTCTGGTTTTCTCTCTTTGGTTGCACTCTTGTACTGCTCATATAAATGGCCTAATACCGAACCGCATGTGAAACATCTTACTGGAAATTCCATGTTAAATTCCTCCTTTGAATTTTTACTCCTATTCTACGCCGGTCAAAAATTCAGTAAACATCATCCTTACAGACACCGTCCGCTTAGGTGATTGCTCTCTGAACTTTATCCAACTTAAATATTTATAAAAAAAATCACCTGTATGATTTTTGGAACCTTGCTCTTGCTTTAGGTCCACGGTATTTCTTTGGTTCAACCCGTCTTGTGTCTTCTATAACCAAAGAACGATCAATTTCAATGAATTTGTCCTCAAGGTTCATCTGTTCAAAGTAAAGTATTAAGGCATTGGCTATTGCAGTTCTGGCAGCCTGGGCCTGACCCATCACTCCGCCTCCATTTACATTAACTGCAATGTCTACGTTGTTTGCTTCTGGACCTATATATCTCAAAGGCTCGCTAATTATGTTTCTTATATAATAATTATTTATTGAGGAAATATTGAGGCTGTTGATCCTTATCTGACCTTTCCCTTCGGTTATGGTTGCTCTTGCCACACTTTCTTTTCGTTTTCCACGAGCAACAAATGCTTTTGTTGTTTTTTTAGGGCCTGATTTCCTTTTCTTCTTTGCTGGCACTCCAGCATTAACTACCTTTTTTGCCTTTTTCTTTTCTTCTGTCATTAGAATCAACCTGTGTATCCTATACCTTTGCAAATTTCGTAAACAGTAATGTGCCTGGAAATACCATCGTATTCCGCATTCTCTATCTTCATACTGACCTGCAAGTTCTTTGGGTTACCCTTATACACTTTCAATTTCGCAAGTGCAGCCTTGCCTCGCGAGCTCTTCATTGGGAGCATCCCCCGTATCATTCTTTTTACAAGAAGGTGCGGTACTCTTGACCACACTGGTGAGTGTTCTGGTGTTCCTTTGTTTTTTAGTCCCCTTTTAGTTAAATATCTCTGTCCTATTTCCTTTGGGTTACCTACCACGATGAGCTTCTCAGCATTCACTAAATGTATCTCTTCGCCTCTAACAAGCTTTTTGGCGATTTGGCTTGCAAGCCTTCCAAATATCATGTTGCTTCCGTCTACTACCTGCATGAATATCAACTCATTTTAGTATCATAACCCCTTTACCCTCGGGATTACTTTTGTGGAGGCTTTCTATGCTTATTGCCTTACCGCCAGCTTCGTTTATCATTCCCTTTGCTTTAGTACTAAAAGAAAAAGCCGCTACTGTGATCTTTTTTGAAACTGTTCCGGAACCTAAAACTTTTCCTGGAACAAGTATTGTAGCATCTTCTGTTGCGTATTGCTCTACTTTACTCACGTTGACCTCTACCTTCTGTCGTCTTGGTTTTGAGAGCTCATAAGCAACCTTTCTCCAGATTGGCTTATTTGTCTTCATCAGACTCGTTATCAGAGAAATAAGTAAATTGTTGTCTTTCATATTCGCCACCTTCGGCTCGCTCCACATGGAACTAACTGATTATCATTGGCTAACATTTAAAAATGATTTGAAAAAAAATAAAAATTTAATCTGGCTGTGCCAGGGAATATATCGATTTCAACGCAACTACGAAAGCTGCTGGCGAAACGAATATTGCAATTGCACCTAGGAATCCATTCATCATTCCTGCCATTGCCACTCCCATTTCACCAGTTGCAAGAAGCATCATTATTGGTTGTAATGCACTTGGAACTGCGAGCAATGCTATGGTTGCTACTAAGAAAGGTGTTACTTCCTTGTCTGATACGTTTAGCAATCCAACTACCAAGCCCAATAAGCCAAGAACACCCAAGACTATTGGGAGAGCTCCACCGAGCATATTTGATGCAAGACCTACGAGCAAAGCAATTACTATTCCTCCTAGGAATGCATACTGACCATAATTTACGTTCCCTTTCATTTTACAATCACCTCAACTACTGTTTGAGGTGGATGAATAGTTCTTTTTTAAAACTAACTGATTCAATTTCGACAACTGTCGGATTTTTTACACTAAAAGTGTTCCGAAGAGGATGCCTATCATCCCAAGGACGAAGACAACCAGACTTATATTACGCGCAAATTTGAAATCTTTTTTTGTAATTAGTTTGTAACAAATAACCACTATCAATAAGTTAGCAATTCCAACAAGAATCCAAGGAAAAATACTTGCTACACCTATTAATGGTATGAAACTTAAAGGGATAAAAATAAGATCAAGAATTACTGCTACAATTAGTGCTGCTTTTTCACCTATTACTATAGGGAGTGTTCTGGATGCCCGTGCCTTTCTGTCTCCTTCCATATCCTGTACCGACTTAATTATCTCCCTTGCAAGTCCCGCTATAAAACCCAAAAGAGCAAGTACAATTATTGTTGCTTTAATTTCACTAATAACAAGATTTCCAAAAATAAAAGGAATTGCCATTGTTGTGGCTATGTAGAGATTTCCAACTAAGGGCAGGTCCTTCAACTTTACATTATAAGCTATTGCAAGAATGTTGAAAATTAAAGTAATTAGGAAAATGATCTGGCTTATGAAATATGCTAGGATAATTGATATGACTATACATATTATAGAGAAGGCAAAAGCGGTTTTGGGTTTGATAGCTCCAGTGACCAATGGCCCGTTCTTTTTGTTTGTCCTATCACTTTCAATATCAAAATAGTCATTTAGTGCAAATGAACCCATCTCGCTGAAAATCGGTACTAGAAGCGAAAAAACAATGATTAGGTTAAAATCCGGGACTTTTCCAAGTGCGATTATTTCTGCAATGAAAACTGCAAAGGCAAGCATAATCGCATGCTCGAATCGCGTGAGTTTTAACCATTCTTTCATGAAATAGATTTTTCACCCACTCTTTAAAATGGCAGTCCAAAAATGGTTTCGAAGCGAGCCCTAGATGGGGAGCATGTTGATAAGTTTTTTTAACAGTATAAATGGTGTAAACCTATGGTTAGCCACTCCGAAGTCAATTTTTATGCTTGTTACCCACAGCTT
>JAHFFJ010000017.1 GCA_023248035.1 Microcaldota archaeon | reverse complement strand
CTATAACCATAAATAATTTCGTAATCTTTAACAGTTTCCTTAAAAGTATTTCTAAATCTGATAAGAATTTCTCTGAATTCTAATTCGTCCTTCACTTCTGCCTCTATTTCAATATCCCAGTTGCCAGTACATTCAACCAAATAAACAACTGACCGTTCAGCTAAACAAAAAGACAGAAGCGTTTTCTCGATTTTTTTATCAAATTTCGAAAGTGAAATAAGGGCTTTGTAATATTTTCTTCCTATTTTTTCCAGATCAATCCAGGTTCGATATGCCTGTATTATACCCAAACTCTCTAGTCTTTTTAGCCGTTTTTTAACTCCGTTATAGCTCAAACCTGTTTTTGACCCAATTTCAGTATATGCAGAAGAAGCATTTTCAGAAACTAATTTCAAGATTTGTGCATCGGTCCCATCAATTTTTTCAATTGCTGGCTCAAAACCATATCTTGGTATGATTTTTTCTTCTTGTGTATCTTGGATTAGGTATTTTCTTTTGAAGTGGTAATTTACTATTGAAGCAGAAACTTGGTATTCCTTTATGTAGTTCCCAATCTCCTTCTTTATTTCAAGCAGAATGGCGCTAAAATGGATATTATTTCTAGCAGCTATTGTTAACTCCAAATCCCATCTTCCAGTTGTAGTCAGCACCCATACTATATTTTTCCATTTTGAAATTTTATCCAATAAAAATTGTTCATTTTCAGGTGTGAGATTCTGGAGTCTCATATAGAGTCGATAGCTAAAATAACCCAGCCTATGTATGTCTATAACTGTTCTGAAACCCCTAATTATTCCACTTTCACAGAGCTTCTTGATGCGGTAGCTCACTACTTGTTTTGGTAGGCCTACTTTCTTGGCAATCTCTGAAAATGGTTTTCTGGCTTCATACTCCATTTCGTAAAGTATTTTTCTATCCTTGAGATCCAATTCGATAATTTTCACCTAATTTAATGTTTATAGAACAAAATATATAAAAAAGTTCTTTTTGTCCAAATTTGCGATAAATATTTTTAAATTATTCTAATGGCTCACTATATTTTAATCTATTAGAAAAATAAGAGGTGTTTCTTGTGGAAATGAAATTACAAAAGTTAGATATAAAGAAAATGAGTTCTGTCCCTCCACATATGACTAAATATGTGCGTGGATTTCTTGAAAGTATGCTACAATTAGAAGATCCAACCATTGGTAGTCAAATGAATGTTGGAAGAAGGCGAACTAGTGATGGTCGCCCTATCTTTGTTGAGTATGAAAGAGCGCGGGTTCTTATGAAAGGAGATAAAGAAAAAGTTGTTGCTCTTGGTAATGGTGGTTGGTCTCCGATATCACAACCAGAAAATGAATGGTATGCCGGCAGTGTGGTTGGCAAAGTTAATGGTAGCATCCCACTTGTATTAAATTCAGATGGTGTAGATCCAAAATCTCAGTTTATTTATGCAGCTCCAATTCTGATTATGGGAAATGGAAATAAGCGAGTGAATATCTTCCAAGTTGCAATCAAGGGCCCAGCTACTCTCTCTGAAATCAAAAGAACCCTTAGAAGTACATCTGATCTATCACGAGTTACTTATGGATTAATCGAACTTAATGACCTGATACATCAATCCGCATCTGTTACTTATTCCGCTTCTTATTCCGCTACCTATTCATACCCAGTTGGATATAAGGACGGGAAGTATGAAAATGTCAATCCAATTCAGACCGTCCTTTCAGGTGAACCACTAACCATTCTTCTGAGTGCAAATAAGATGGATGTGCATGGAATAAAACAAGACGGATACAATGTACATCTAAATCACATAGAGCTCCCTGCCGGAGCGAGCGCTAGTGGGGTGTTGTTTAGTTTAATCTAATCTTTCTTCTTTTTTATTCTTTCCTTCGAATCAATACTATGCATTTCCTAAAAGTCCCAAGAAAACAAGCAGAAACAAAAAGGCGCGAGCTTGTCGTTCAAGGTCTAATCTCAATTGACTATCCAATAATCCAAGAAGGAGCCTTTGTCTTACTTCCTATCCTAAAAAAAGACAATCGATTGTCAAATTTCGAAATTGTTGAACGTGAAGTTGAAAAAAGACCAAAAACTTTTAACAAACTCTCTGATGCGCTATCCGGTCTTCTTACTCAAGAAGAGTTCGATTTACTTACTACCTCTTTTGATATTATCGGTGATATCGCCATAGTGGAAATACCACCAAAACTCGAAAACAAAGAAGAACAAATTGGTAATGCCCTACTAAAAGTTCATAAAAACCTTAAAACCGTTCTAAAAAAACGTGGGCCCATGGAAGGTGAATTCCGTGTGAGGAAACTTAAGCACATAGCTGGTGAAAACAAAACTGAAACCCTATATGGTGAAAATAGAGTTAAAATGAAGCTTGATGTGGCTAAAGTTTACTTTTCCGTTCGATTAGCTCATGAAAGAAAAAGAATTGCAGATCTTGTAAAGAACGGTGAGCAGATATTGGTGTTATTTGCCGGTGTCGGTCCCTTTGCACTTACTATTGCTAAATCAAAACCCAGCTGTCAGATTGTAGGAGTAGAACTTAATCCTGATGCAGTGGATTATTTTAATCAAAACATCAAACTAAACAAATTTACTAAAGTTAAGGTGATTGAGTGTGATGTTTCTGATTTTGAAAAATACTCTAAGCCTGATTTTGATCGTGTGATTGTTGCCCTCCCCAAAACCGGTCACCAGTTCCTGGAGATTGCCTTTAAGATGGTAAAAAGTGGCGGTATTGTTCACTTTTATAATGTTGTACCACTATCAAATCCATTCGATTCTGCGCTAGAAAGAGCTCAAGAAAAAGCTAAGGTTTCTCGTGTGCTTCTCTCCCTGAGTGATCAAAGGATTGTTCGGCCTTACTCACCAAAAGAAGTTCAGGTGGTTTTGGATCTAGTGGTCACTAAAAGAGTTTAACTAATAACTAAGAATAAAATCCAAGCAGAAAACCAATAAAAAGACTCACCAACATTCCTGCTACTATGGGAGGCAATGCTGGAAGTACCATCTTCTTTTTCCATACTAAAATCAGGAATAAGGAAAGTGATATTACTCCACCTACAAAAACAAAAAGCGTGGCGTTTGGACTATATCCTAATGTGGCTATTTCAAGCATTATAGGGGCTATTATATCTCCAGTTCCAAGATCCACTCGTTGTTCTTTCTCACCAAATCTTTCTCCGGGTATGGTTGAGGTTATGGTAAGTGCAAGGTTCTTTTTCACAACAAAATTTGCCATTTCAACCATGTGCTTTGTGGTGAAAACAGCAATATAATCATAAATTGCAAGTAAGATAAGGAAAATAATTATGGGAATTATCCCCATGGATACTCCAAAAACAACCCCTACGCCCGCAGTTGCTAATATTGCAGCTGCATTCTTAAGTTGGGGATATACTAAGCGTATGCCCGAAAATATCAATGCTATAACTATTCCTATGATGGTACTTTCTTCGTAACCCATAATCGTTCTTAATGCTGAATAAAAAACTACCGAACTTGAAGTCGCTATCAGCATAAATTCTACAGCCCTAAATATAATTGGGAAAAAAGGTGCCTTCCTTATGACTATAATCATTACAACTGCACCTATCAAAACATAGCCCATGAAATATAGTGCATTTATCGGTTCATTTGCATCACTTGCAACTACGAGGCTGCTTACGTAGGGATTTTTGCTTATGTCGTTCAATATTGTAATTCCAGTGAAAATTCCTACTACCTGTGCAATTATAAAAAGTCCTATCAAGCCTAATATTAATTTGTTAATTTTCATTCTATCTAACTCATTTATATTAAGAAATAAAAATATACTGTTTGAGCACTATGCCCCCATCATTCTCCAACTATTTTTATGTGCCCATACTCTTTTTCATAAACAACTCCTTTACGAAGGAGTTCGGTAACTATCTTTCTTGCAGTTCCATCATCAATGTCATATGATTTTGCATCTGAAATTACCTGCTCCACCTCTGCAGTATCGTTTTTCCTTAGGTGCTCTCTTATTATTTCCAAGATGGTATCCTCCCGTTGCATCTTATCTCTTTGGGATTTTGGTTTTCCTGTTGTAACCACGTCCACGTCAAAGGCCCCAGTTACTTTGTCAGTTAATATCTGCATCATTACATAATTGAAAAGAGAAATTGCAGTTTCTGCATCATCCTCTTCTACTAGGTCTTTGAGCTTCATTTTTGCATTGGCTTCTGCAAGTCTAACCAATCCTTCAAGATATCTTGGGGTTATTGCAACTGAACCTGCATCCTTGCTTTTTCTTCTTAGTTCAACGTAAAACTCCTTTATTTTTTGTGATGCCGGTCTGGTTAGTTTAGGGAATACCTTTCTCCTTGCATAAGCTATGTATTTACGTAAGAGTTCCTTATCAAAGAAATTTTCATCTTCAGCTGTAGTATTTGTTCCCATATGTGTGGAAAGTATATGCTCTGCCAGTTTGCTGTCCTTTTCTTCATCCAAAACGTCTACTATTGGGAATATGAGATCGAAACGTGAAAGTAATGTAGGTGGAACATCAAACTGATCGGCAAGGTTTTTTGTCTGGTCAAATCTGCCATATTTGGGATTTGCAGCTGCTAATATTGCTGTTTTGGTACGGAATTTTGCAACTATACCAGCCTTTGCTACTGAAATTGTCTGGGTTTCCATTGCTTCGTGAAGAGCAGCTCTATCATCTTCCTTTATTTTATCGAACTCATCTACTTGAGCAGTTCCTCCACTTGCAAGAACCAGTGCACCTGCCTTAAGTGTCCATCCCCCCTCACCTAGTTCATCCTTTTCTGCAGATACTGTAAGACCTGCCCCCGATACACTTTTACCGCTTACATAGATGCTTTTTGGCGCTATCTCGGAAACGCTTTGGAGAAACCTGGATTTTGCTATGCCTGGATCTCCAATTAGGAGAATATGTATATCATCACGTATGGCCGCACCACCTTTCATTAATTTGCCTCGGGTACCCCCAAAAAGTTGAAGAGCAAGTGCTTTTTTAACTTCCAAATGGCCATATATTGATGGTGCAATTGATTTTGCTACAATCTCAGTTATCTGGGGATTTTTGGCAAGTTCTCTAAGCCGTTTTTCATCCTCTTTGCTTATGTCTATTTCTTCAAAATCCCGCTTAAGGCTCTTTACACTGTTAATCTCAACGTACCTGCTGTACATAAGTTCCTGCTTCTGACGCTGCTTCATCGGTGGCCTTAACCTTAGCATTCCAACTACTTCTATGTTGTCGCCTGGTGCCACCTTGTTTACTGTATCATCTTCCATAACCAGTTCGATATGTGCCGCAGGTGCGCCACCACGTATTCTCTCGAGCAGTTCCTGGACCTCAGCTTTTTGAACATCGGTGAATGTACTTTCATCATCCACCTGAACAAGTGCGAATTTCTTACAGCTTTCACATCGTTTTGGGGGTGAAAAGTTCTTACTTACAAAAATCTTCATCTCTGCATCGCAAAGCTGGCATCGGTACATTGCAACTTTTACTCTATGCATGACCTCTGCCCTTTTAGTGACCACGCATTTGAAAGCTACCAGTTCGTTTATATTTTTGGAAGAGAGCTGCTCTATTAACTTATCTTCGGCCGGTACCCCATAAAATCTTACGTGGGGTGCAAACTCATTCCCAGCTGTTACATGCATATTTAGTTGCTTTATTGCTTCCTGTGCAGCATCTATTATTAGGTCTGGTGAGCGTATAAGTTCATCAGCTATTTCAGGATCAAATTTCTCTAATTCCAGGTAATCTACTGCCAGGCTTTTTTGGCTAGGGTAAGTGGATAAGAGTTCCTCTATCTTCTGCCTATAAATAGTAGTGAAGAATTGGTTGAAGATTGAAATTTGTGCTGAAGTGTCGACGTCCATGTCTATCACTTTGTTATCTATTATAGGCCACAGGAATAGTGGAAGTTTATATTGCTGGGGATATTAATAAAGGTGCTGTAAAGTGAAAATTTATATAGAACATTCTTCTGTCTTATCTATGAAAAAAGCAATTCTTCTGATAATTGATGGACTTGGAGACCTTCCCACACCAAAATCACCCCTTCAGGCGGCTAAAAAGCCTAACCTTGATAGGCTTGCAAATAAGGGCATTACTGGTATGATGAGCCCAGTAAAACGCTATATTGTTCCAGGAAGTGATGTTGCCCATCTTAATATCCTTGGTTATGATCCAAGCTTATTTTACTGCGGGCGTGGGCCACTTGAAGCCCTTGGTCTTGGAATAAAACTTCAGGAAGGTGATATCTCATTCCGTGCTAATTTTGCCACTTTTGAGAATAATAAAATTACTGATAGGAGAGCAGGAAGAATAGAAACTTCCATCGCAGCTGCACTTTCTAAATATCTTCCAACAAAAATTGATGATGTTCAAGTAATATTCAAAAATTCAGCCGAGCATAGGGGTGCACTTGTCCTTCGTGGTGCGGGATTGAGCAGTAATGTTTCACCAACTGACCCTCATGGGGATGATTTCGAAGAGTGCCATCCTCTTGATAATACTAAAGAAGCAAAAAAAACGGCAGAGATAATAAACAAATTTACAAAAATAGCAATTCAAAAACTTTCTTCTGCCCCAGAAAATAAACGTAATACACCTGCAAATATTATTCTTTTGCGTGGTGCGGGACCGTTCTCAAGTGTACCGTCATTCTATGAAAGGTTTGGCCTTAATGCAGTTTGCGTTGCAGGTGGGGCATTGTATAAGGGTGTTGCAAGCTACCTGGGCATGGATGTCCTTCTCGTTCCTGGGGCAACTGGAGACAAAAATACCAATCTTGAAGCAAAAGCCAAGGCAGCATTAAAAGCGGTAGTAGAATATGATATGGTTTTCATGCACATCAAGCTATGCGATAGTGCTGGGCATGATGGTGATTTTAATAGCAAGAAAAACGGTATCGAACGCATCGATGCAATAATACCTATTCTGGAAAAGAGTGGTGCATGCATTGTAATCACCGGGGATCATTCCACACCATACAGCTTAAAGGCGCACTCCGGCCATGAAGTTCCTATCCTTGTTTATGGCGGGGAGCGGAAAGATTCTGTTAAGAAGTTTGATGAGCTTTCATGTGCTGCTGGGGGACTTGGACACATAAGAGGAAAAGATATCATCCCACTTATACTTAACATTACTCAGAGAGCGGAGAAATACGGGAGCTAGCTCTACAGTTCTTTTTTATATTTTTAAATAAAAATTAGAAAAATATGAAAATAAAAAAAATTATTCTGCTTGTACTGTTCCTGCTAATGTTGCAACTGCTATTCTTTCCGGAGCTCCTGGAACATCATCAGCAAAGGTGTACTTTATGCCTATTGTGCCCTTGAAGTTAGAGTTGGATGATAGAATAACATCGGTTGTTCCATCAGCGTCTTTACAGTTGACCTGATACTTTATGTCTGAGTTTGAATGGTCACCAACACTTGCACTTGCGCCAGAGGCAAGTACTAATGGGGCACTTGGTATGTTTTCTTTAAACTGGCTTTTCTGTATGTTACCCGGAGGGCTACTTGAGCATATAATGCTCAGTATTTTTACTGCCTTTCCCTGTATATTATCAAGTTGGAATAAAACTCTCACTTTACCACCTGCATCTGCAACCAGAACATGTGGTTTTTGATTACAACTGAAACCTGGCTGTGTAAACTGGCAGCTATCTGGTGCCTTAAGTGATGGTAAAACCACTGCAACTAATATTGCAAGAACTATAAGTATAACAAATAGCGCAAGGCCATAAGTTATAAGATACTCCATTATTGCCTGTCCTTTCTTGTGTCCTTCCATATAATCACTTCATGTTATTGTAGCGAATATTGATTCTACTGCATTTATCACTAACCAATAAACTATATATGATACTACTAATACGATCGGGAAATATTTTATACCCTGATTCTTGGTTCCACCTCTTATTACGCTTACTATAAAAGAAGAGATAAGTGCAGTTACAAAAATTGTTGGTATGCTGAACCAGAAAAAGTCCGAGGAACTTATTATCGGACCTGAAAAATGAATTGTTGAAAATGTTGTGAAAACTCCTCCAGTTGATCCGGAGACTCCAGTGCCTGCCTGTGGTCCTATCTTTTCAAAAACCTCTATTAACTTTGCTGCTACTGCAAATAAAAATGGCGTTCCTATCACCGAAGCAAAAAGTACAAATATTTCATATAAAACAAGTGAAGCTGCAATCTCCTTCTTCATTATTATGTTATTTCTTACATCGTCAGATGTTCGTTCAAGTACGTTTGTCAGCTCTCCCCCTGTTGCACTCGCCTGTTTTATGAGTAATATCGTTCTCTTAAAAACCTTGGAATCAAATCGTGCACCAAGACGGTCTAGTGTATCTTCAAGACTATCACCGCTAAATGAACTTTTTATGCGTGCTTTTACTTCAACTGAAAGAAGACCGAATTCTGGCTTGGCTGAATACCACATTGCCTGGTCAAGTGCCATGCCCGCCTTTATATTGGATGCAACTAACGCAAGGAAATCTGGTAGGGTGTTCTCCAGCTTGCTTCTCCTGTCATCTGCTTTCATTAAAAGATAACTTGATACCACTGTGTTAGAAGCAAGATAAACAAAAAGGAAGCACGCTATAAATATAATAACGCTAATAACTACAGAAGGCACTCCCGGGTAGTTATTTGCAAGACCAGTTACAAAGTCTGCCGTTCCAGGATAGACTAAAACAAGTGCACTAAGAAATATTGTTATAATAATTATGTTTAATCCAAGGTATCCTGCAAATGAATCTGCAGCCATGTTGATACCAGCAGTATTGAGATCTTTCTCTAAGCTCTTTATCCGTTCTCTACTGAAGAAGATTCTTCCCGCACTTTCAAACATGTTTTCGTTTGCCATTTTATGCACCTATATCAAATACTTTGGTCTGGAGCTCTCTATAACTCCAAGGAAAAGGAATTGTATAAGAGCTATTAGCCCAAAGACAAGCATCAATATGCTTGATGAAAATCCGAACTTTCCGCCACTTATGGCCGAAAAGACCACTGTTGCAAGTACTACTCCTAATGATGGTATTATTATACCAAAAACCATGTAGAACATTACTATCGGTGTAAGTTTCTGACTATACTCCTTAAGTGCTATCATTTGTTCTTTTGATACCTGATCAAGTACGCCCTCAAGCGAACTCCCCACATCCGCCCCGCTTGATAATGCATTAGATATTTGCATGAGTATTCTTGTGAAATATTTAGATGGATTATAATTTACACTTTCTCTTATTGCCTGGCCAACAGGTACACCTAAAACTACCTGATCTACTATCTTTGCAAATTCCTTGCTAACTGCGCCATATCCAGTTGAAGCTCCTATAAAAGTATCGAATAGTGGCATACCTGATTTTAGTGCTATGACTATATGCCTTCCTGCAAAAACTATTTCATAATCCATCTCTCGCTGCCTTTTTATCATCTGCGCTTCAGGATAAAGCATTAGGTAATAAAATACAAATAACGGCATGCAAATCAAGGGTAATAACACAAAAATTATTGACAATAATATGTTTGATCGTAAGTTTGTTGTTATTGGATCGAATAAGAAAACATATGATAGTACAATGAGACAAACTGATATCAGGAAAGATGTTTTGATTGTTTTTTCAAGAAATTCTATGTTATTATCTCCCATCTGAGCCATCCTAAGCTTTTTCTTAAGATCTGGAAACCTGGTCGATAACATCTCAGCTATGGAGGTGAGTACCCCCCTTGTTTTTGGTTTATCCTTAAGACTATCGGCAAGAGTCATTTTAGTCATCCCTCTGAGTAAAATATTTCTTTACCATACTATCACTCAAACCCTTCTCCGTTGCCATAAGCTCTTTAGCCTTAAAAAGGGCTTCTCCCTTTGAAATATGCTTTCTTTCATACCTCTTATAATACTCCATATCCTTTCCATGGAGATAGTATAACAAAGTTCCCTCATCGGTTTCGTTTATCTCTTTTATTATTTCGTGAGCTTTTGCTTCGGATTTTGGTTGCGCATCCTCACTCTTTGCGAATATGTCGGTTCCTGCAACCTCTATGAGGTTCTCAATTTCTCTTCCTATTATACCCTTCACCGTTGCAAATTCCTCATTGTAGCCAGAATTTATCTGCTCTATTCTATCTTTGACCTTAATTTTTACCTCCTTATCATCTTCGAGTGAGTCGAGTATCTTTTCCATTTCTGCAGAGTGTTTGCTCACAAGGAAGTTCCTATACTTTTCAAGTACTTGTGGAAGCTGTTCTACTAATGATGTGATAGAAAAAACAAAAGATTCGAAGATATGTTTGCGTTTTCCAGTATCCTCGGTAGCTGATATGTCCTCGTAAAACTTTTTCTTTATGGTATTTATTTGGCTATTATAAGAATCTATTACCTCATCCTTGGTCTGTGCAAGCTCGCTCTGTTGTGTTCCCAACATAGTCTGGAATAATTTTGCATATGTTTGGTCTTGTTGTGCCTTTTTTCCGGGTTTTCCACCAGTACCTGCGAGCATGTTTTTTAATACAGTAATCTGCATCTTTATTTCTTCTCTTTTACTTGTTGTCTTTTCTTTAAATAATTGTTTTGTAAGTTCAAGCATTTTTTTCTTAATTGTGTTTTCATCTGCCATTTCCCCAACAGCAACTCTCACTTGTTCTTCCATCTGATCATATTTTTTTACGCCTGCTTTATTGGGTTCTTGCAAAGCTGGGGGTATGGCTGTTACTATGATCTTTGGTGGTTGGGCTGGAAGGATAATCGATTTTTCTACCTTCTTCTCTTCTAGTGTGGGTTCAACTACTTTTCTTTCCCTCTCTATTTCTATCTCTATATCCGGCTGTTTTTCTGGTTGTTTTGGTGGCGGGATTATTTGTTTTGATTCGAACTCTATTTTTTCGGTTTGCACCGGTTCTGGTTTTTCTACTTCTCGTTCAAGTACAATCTCTTCCTTTGCAACTTCCTCTGCTTTCTTAAGGGTCTCATCGGTCATCTCCCTTAGTTTGGTCTCTACCTCCCCACTTTCCTTTCCTGCATGTATCTCCTCTTCTTCAGAAGCGAGTATGCCCATACTTGCAGTCTTTATTATCTTATAACTTCTCTCATAAAGATTGATCAAATCCTGATAAGACAAATCTACATACTCTTTGGGCTCTAGATCGAGCGTTCGTTCTATTGTTACTTCACCGCTGTAAGGTTCATAACCCACGAGCTTTTTTTCAAGCCGTTTGGCCTCCTCTATCTGATCTTGGAATTCCATCAAATCACTGCATCTTAAAATCCCATGATTTGCCCTTTTTGACCGCGTCCAGTACTTCTTCTGTATTCATATAGTAATTTGAGACTATTTGACCAACCTGGTCAACACTATCATAATTCCTCTTTACCATCCAGTCCAAAACTTCGATTTTTTCTTCCATATCTTCTTCTATTTCCTTTTCACCCATTCCAGAATAAAGTGAAAGTGTGTCTGCAAGGTTAGTCATACGATCAACCGCCTTGGTGCGATCGCTCTTAAGGTCCCATCGATATACCGTTCGTGCCTCTCCCTTCTTGGTCATTTCGGCAAATTCAAGTACCCGTCTTATGTTAAATCTTCGGTGCCTGAATGTTACTACTATACCTGATAGGGCATCCATCACTTCACGTGGTACATTTATCGGAGGGTTGGTAAGCCTTGATACAGTCTGCTCAGCGTTATCTGCGTGTACGGTTGCATATACACTGTGGCCTGTATGCATTGCTTCGAACATGACCTCTGCTTCCCTCTGTCTTCTTATTTCTCCCACAAGTATACGATCTGGTCTCTGACGAAGAGCATTGACCATTAAGTCAAGCATTGTAACCTCTCCTTTTCCTTCCGGATTCGCTTCTCTTACCGTCATAGGCACCCAATGAAGGAAAGATGGGAGAGTTAATTCCCGTGTGTCTTCTATTGTTATTATACGCTGGTTTGCGGGTATCAATCCGGCCATGGCATTTAAGAAAGAAGTTTTACCGCTTCCAGTTCCTCCTGCTACTAAAAGCGAGAGTTCATTTTGCATGCAAAGCCAGATGAGAGCAGCAACGTCACTAGTTACTGTTTTTGATTTTATGAAACTGGTTATTGTCCAGGGATTTCTGGAGAATTTTCTTATTGTAATTGTATTTCCGAATGAAGAAATCGGAAATAATGTAGCATTAACCCGATCACCTGTGGGGAGGTGGGCATCTAATGTTGGGTTAAGGACATTTATCTGTCGACCTACCTTTCTGGCTATCATCGAAGCATAATCGTAAACCAGTTCTTCATTCTTCAGTCTAAGGTTTGTTCTACACCAACCAAATGTCTTATGATAAACCCAGACAGTTTCTCTTGAATTGTTGACTACAACTTCTTCCAGTTGTTCATCTGAAAGCAAAGCTTCCATCTCACCAAGTCCAAGAGTTTTCTGTAGCAAGTAAACTGCAAGTATGCTTTTCTTATCCTCAGGGAGTGAGGGGAAATTTCTTTCCAATATTCTCTTTGCTGCTTCTAAGAACTTGGCTTTTACCTCATCAAACTTCTTAGGGTCAAGAATTTCACTTATGTCTAATTTTACTTCGGTTACAAGTTCAGCTTTGAGTTTGGTTTCAAGTATAAGTTTTGTGCCCTCTGCTATTCCCGGTATGGTTATCTCGTATTTTGGTACAAATTCCCATTTGCGGTAAATTTTTACCTCTACAGGCAAACCCTCACTGCTAAAACTATATGAGGCAAGAAGCGGACTTTTTTGTTTTGGTGCTTCTGGTTCAACTAGCGTTACCTCGTTGTCATCTTTTTCCCCTGCAATTTTTTTTACTATATCCTTAATGTCCTTCGCCATGCCACCACCAACATAAATCTACTGCGTACTTTTTAAACGCGGTTATTCCCATAACTTCTGTATTATTCTCTTAAGCTCTTCTCGTTTTTTTCTAAACTCCAGTTCCTCGTCCTGACTAAGCTTAAGCTGATTTCTTATTTCACCCTCACTCCTGCCGCCATCACCATCTGAACTGCTACTAGAACCATCTGAAGAAGTTCTGATCTCAAGAAGTTTAGCTTCACGGGAGAGTAACGTTATTCTTTTATTTAAATTATCAGAAAGTGTTGTTAATTCTTCAATAGAATCTTTTATCTCGTCTAAGGTTTTCTTTTTCTCTGTTATGTCCTCTGCAACTTTTACTATACTCTGCATTTGGCCCCCTTTAAGAGATTCCTGCAATTTTTCCGAATCTGCTTTTATGCTATCCATCTCATCTTCTGTGTCATCCTTTATTTTACTTATTCTCTTTTCTATATCACCCAATTGTTTCTGATATCCATCTATTGCAGGATTTATTCTTTCCTTTATCTTCTGGAAAGTAAGGTAAGTATTTTTCTCATCAGCAAGTGCGGTTTCAAGAGCATCCATATCTTTTCTTATTTGCCGTGATCTTTCATCTATTCTTTGTAGGAGCTCTCCAAACTGCTTTGAAGTGACCTGTTTTCCACCTGTAGCTTCAAGTATTTTTTCTAGTGATCGGTTTTTCTCAACAAGAGTCTCTTCTTCTGCTCTCATGCCATCGAGTTCTTCCATCACTTTATCCTGACTTGGGAATTTCTTTAGTATGCTTTTGGCAACTTCAACTGAATCACCAACTCTATCTACAAGTTCTACGTTCTGTTTTACTCTAGTTGCTACTGCAGTTGCCCTTTCCATGAGTTTTTCCGCATCTTTTGAAAGTGAACGAACATCCTCTCTTAAGTTGCCTACTTTATCTTCCTGGCCCATTATTGATTCCGCTACGCTTTTTAGTATCTCTGAACTTTCATGCAAGCTTATCATGTCCTGTCGCATTTGTGCATTTTTTGATCGAAGTGCTGTAAATTCTTTTTGAACCGTTTCAAATTTCTTTTTTATGTCCTTTACTGTGGGCATTGAAATTTCGCTATCGTCTTGTTTAGTTCCCTTTCTGCGTATCTCATCCATCTGTTTATTCAATCCTTCTATATCCTCCTTGGCAGCTTCTATCTCGTCTAAAAGTTGTTTGCTTCCACTATTGCTTATACTAAGGCCAGATATGTCATCTTTTATTTCTGAAATAGCATTTTTGATTTCTTCTACCTGCCCCTCCATATCTTCTATCTCCTTTCCACTTTTCGAGAATCGATCTTCCCTTATCATCTTTGCTGCAGGGAGCGGAGCAATAGTTTTCTCAATTTTCTCTATCTTTGCATATGCTTTTTCATAAAAGTCCGAAAAAGACTGGTTAAGTTCTCCCAGTTCGCTTCTTTCGGTAGTTATCTTATCCTGGAATTTTTTCACTTCACCTTCGATGTCCTTTTTTTCTTCATAAAAAGACTGCTTCTCGATAGCCACTTCCTCTTCGGTTGGTTTTACCCACACCAAATAGACCTTTGTGAGGCGGTATTCTATCCTTAAAATTCCTTCTTCCTCTAAAACTCGTGCCCACTCTTCTATAGTTTGTTGGGGTATGTTTAGTGTTAAAGAAATATTCTCTATCTCTACCCTCTGTTTTTCCTTCACGAGCCGTACCAGGGCATCTACACCTGTGGTTATTAGAAGCTCGTCGAATTCCATGATTAGTATAAATTAAGTATGTTAATAAACATTTTCATGATTATTCTACTGTTTTACGAAGTTAGTGAGTGGTTTTGATGGCGCGAGGTTCAGATTACAAAATAACTAAGTTGGAAAAAGGCCCGCTTCAGCGCTTTAAAAATCAAAACTTACTCATAAAAAAGTTCGGCGAGACCGGTCTCCAGATATATAAGGCTATCACAGGTAAGCGAACTTCGAGTGAACTTAGGAAAGATCTGGGGATAGATCAAATTCTTTTCGATCAGATTCTAAACTACATGCAGGATGCGGGAATGGTGCAGATGCTCCCAGTTTCCGGCAAGGAGAGCAAAGATGAGATTTCTGATGAAGAAGAAACTATTAAGTCTAAATACAAAACTACAAAAGAAACCGAGGATACCGAAGATACAAGCAATGAAATAACTCCAGTCACTTCAGAAGAGCCTGATCCATCTTCATCCAGGAAAAAAACCAAGAAGAAAGCTGATTCCGAAGTAGTAGAACCAGAACCTCAAGAAGAGCCAGAGCCACAAAAATCTAAAAATACTTCATCTACCAGCGATGAAATCACCCCTATTGAATTTGAATCCGAGCAGGCCGGGGATAGCGAGCCAGATTCTAGTAATAATTCTTCTAGTAATACTGTGTCTGATGAAGAATCAACTCAAGAAATTCCTGTTGAACAACCTTCGGAAACCAAGAACGAAGAAATAGAATTTTCCACATTTGAAGAAGATAAGCCAAAACTACAGGAAGAGAGCAACCTGAGTCCGGTGGAGAAAATCATTTCAGATAAATACGGTGATATCGGTCTTCGTGTTTATACCCTCATCGATGGTCAACGAACTGCAGAAGAAATCATGAAAGATACTGGTCTTACCGAACCAAAGCTCGTGGAAATCTTAGATTTTATGGATGAGCAGGGAATAATAAAACTTGACTATCCAAAAGGCGGCGGCTCTTCCTCTCCATCCCAACCTAGCTTTACAAGTTCTCAAACTGCCCCACAACCAAAACAAACAGAATCTGGTTTCGTACCTATGATCGAAGGGGATGAATCACTTGATGAAGCACGTGCTGTGCCTTCTCCTATAGAGCTTCCCATAAAAGCACCTCTGGATATAGTAAAATCTGTCCAGATGAAAGCCAAAATCATGCTGAAATTTAGTAATAAGGGAACCAAAATTCTCGTCCTAATGGATGGCAAGAACGATATCCTAGATATCTCTCTAAAATTAGACATGCCACTTCATGAGATATCTGAAATAATCCGTTTCATGCTTGAAAATGGCATGGTAATAATGAAACCCATGTCACGTGCTGATGTCAGAAAGAAATATGGTGATGATGGCTATTCCGTTTACAAAAGATATGGGAAAGAAGGCCTCATGCTCTATGAACTTATCGGTAAGGATCTAACAATAAAACAAATGGCCGAAAAGATAACTACCGATAAGGCAAAAATTATCGATATGTTCATATTTATCCATCAGGTTCTTGGAATTGAATTGCCTATAGATAAAGAAGTGCTATCAAAGCAGCTTGGAGTATAAGCAGAAAAGTAAATTCCATATCTTTAATTCTTCAGCTTAATTTTTTACTCTTGAAAGTGATATTCTTTCAAGATCAAGTGGTCTAGCATCTTTTTTAAGTCCGGATTTTGGTTTTATCCCACCTATTCTAATAAGTTTTCTCTGATCAAAAGTAATTAAGAAAAAATCCTCATTTTCCAAAATCGCAGTTTCATTAATTGCGCTTTTGATATTTGTCTTTCCGGAAAGCCAGAGCAGGAACTCATATTTTAGCTTTCTTGCAATGTTCTTTTTATTTTTAAATGACTTTTTAGCGAGGTAAAGAGCAAGTTTTGCCTCTTCCAATGATTGTAAAGTATTCAAGTTTACAGTTATGCAATCCTCTTTACTTTCAAGCGATTTTCTGTTCATTCCTGCATTTAGCCTGAGAATTTGCATAAAAACACGTCAACCTAATCTTTTAAAAGCCGTAGTATGATAAGTTAGTTTGGTTAATTCTATAATAACTAAAATTAATACTTAGTATAAGTTATGTTTAAATCGAGGTTATAAAATGGAACAATATCACAGATCTCACGAGAAAAAAGTTTGCAGCGGTACTGGTGGCAGAAGGCGAAAGTTTAGAGATAAAAAGCGCGCTCATGTTGGTGGTGGCTTTGCAGCTACTAAAGTTTCTGATAAAGATCTCAAGGTCAGTATTCGTGGTCGAGGGGGCTCAGTTTGGACAAAATTGAAAAAAGCCTCAACAGTTAATCTTGTTATGAAAGATGGCAAGGTAAAAAAAGTTGCAATAAAACGTGTTCTTGAAAGCCATAATTCCGAATTCGTTCGTATGAACATTATAACCAGGGGAACATTGGTAGAAACCGAGTTTGGAAAAGCCCGTGTTACCAACCGTGTTGGTCAGGATGGGCTTGTAAATGGCGTATTAATCTGATTTTGAATGTGATCTTATGAATTGTCAACCTGTTCCATTAAAAACTACTCCACCACAAAATGCTACACTTAGACATTTATTGGAGATCTTAAAAGTAAAAAGCGAAGAAATACCCGACTTTGGAAAATTTGGAGTTGTTAATGGCGGTTCTGATCTGGGTTTTGGTAGGGTTTGTACATTTGTTTCAAATGGTGGTTTAGATGGTACGTTAACTACAGCTGAAAGTAACTTCTTCCTTTATTCAAGTCCTGGTCTAGCTAAAAAAACAAAGTATCCTGCATATCAGGTTTGGACAAAAAAGGATGATTTCAGAATTTTTGTTCAAGATGGGGATTCTTTGCTACCTATAAAACCCTCACTAGTGGCTAATATAAATCTTATCCGGGCTGGAATTGCTCATTCTGATTTAGCGCTGTGGACTCACATAAAAAGTCCCTCTTATAGCCCACCTTCTTCATTTGGTCGATTAAACTATGAAGATCATATCCTAAGTTTTGGTAATTTATCTCCGATAATATCTGGAGAACATGTAATCGGTTTCCAATTTACTAAAAATGGCACCACTCTATCTTGGTTAGCTAGCTATGGTTTTAGTATGGCTGTAAAACATTCTGGTCAGGATACATTCACTAATCTTATCGATACTCAAGATGCAGCGTTTCTATCTGGAGTTATGGGTGTTAATTACTAACCTACCACTCCTTCTTTAACATTCTTTAGTTTCAGTTCTTTACCTCCAACAAAAAGAGGTTCTCCATTAAAACAAACTACAAAATTCTTTACCTCTATCTTTATCTTTTCAAACTCTTTTATGGTAATTGTTCTTGATTTTGTATTGGCACTGGATTTTATCATGACTTTTTCTCCTACTTCAACATCGCTAAACAATAGTTCGAGTGCATCCTTTTCCATCGGAGCCTTGCCCCCGTGCGAAGGTGCTTGTTCGTTTCTCTCTGCTGCAAGAACCATTCCACAAGATTCCACTCCCCTAAGCTTTGCTGAAGATAAATTCTTCAAAACCACTACTTTCTTGCCAATTAGTTCTTCAGGAAGATAGTAACCTACAAGTCCGGAAACTATCTGTCGTTCACCATCAGAAAGTTTTACCCTCTCCACAAAAAGTTTCTCTGCATCTGGATGTTTTTCGCAACTTAAAATCTCTCCAACTTCAAGATCCAGATCAGTGAAATGCACTTCTCCCTTCAATCCCTCTCTCTTACCTGCAAACTTTTTCTTTAAGTCCTCGATCTCTTTATTCTCGATTTTTCTAAAAAGTGTTTTGGGCTGCCCTATTTTACTTCCAGCATTTAGTGGGCTAGAAATATCCTTCCACTTCTTTTCAGATAGGTTAAGCTGAAGGAACATATCAGTACTAGTCTTTGGTAAAAAGGGCTGGATCATTATTGCCAAATCTCTTACCTGCTGCAACAGAATGTAAAGTGTGGTTCCGGTCTTTACTTTGTCTTTTTTTATGCTCTCCCATGGTTTGTTTTCCTGGAAATATCGGTTGGCATTTTTTGAAAACGCCATTATCAAGTGCAGCGCGTCCTTTATCTTAACCGATTCAAGACTGCTACCAACTTTATCTGAGATTTTTTTCTGCTCATTTATGAATAACCTATCACTTTCAGATAACTCTCCTTGCGCTGGTACCACTCCTTCAAAATTATTCGCCAGAAATACTAGCGTTCGATTAACCAAATTTCCAAGATTGGCTAGTAGTTCATTGTTGTTTTTGTCTGCAAAATCCTGCCAGAGGAAATTTGTGTCTGCCTGCTCCGGTCGGTTTGCAAGAAGGTAATATCTCCAAACATCCGCACCAATTCCGGAATTTTTAGCGTCGTCACCAAAAACCCCTACCGAGCGGGATTTAGAAAATTTGCCTCCTTCATAATTGAGGAACTCCGTAGTGCTTATGTGATGAAGTAATGTCCAATTCTGATTAGTTCCCATAAGGGTGGAGGGGAATATTACTGTGTGGAAAGGTACATTGTCCTTACCCATAAACTGGTATAATCTGGTATCATCCGGATTCATCCACCAATCTTTCCAGTTTTCGGTCAAGTTGGCAGTTATTGATATATAACCTATTGGGGCATCAAACCACACGTAAAATACCTTTTTTTCATATCCGCTAAGTGGTACCCGTACCCCCCATTTCAGATCACGTGTTATTGCCCTTTTCTTAAGGCCTTCTTTCAACCACGATCGGGCAATCTGCGTTGAATTTTCAGACCAGAAGCCGCTTTTTGATGCCGGATCTACCCATATTGCAAGTCTTTTTTCAATTCCAGGAAGGTCGATAAAAAGATGCTTGGTTTTTTTTATAACTGGTGCTGTTTTTGTTACCTTACTAAGTGGGTTGAGCAATTCTCCATGCTGTAAAAGTCTGCCACATTTGTCACACTGATCTGACCGGGCACCTTGCGAACTGCAATACGGGCATGTTCCTTCTATGTAGCGATCTGCAAGGAACATATCTGCTTTCTCATCATAAAACTGCTCGGTTTCCTCATCTACTATATAACCATTCTTGTAAAGTTGATGGAAAATATCCTGAGTTATCTGCGTGTGTTTTTCTGTTGAGGTTCTCCCAAAAATATCGAATTTTATTCCAAACCATTCATAAATATCCTTGTGGATGGCATAATACTTGTCACAAATCTCCTTTGGACTTACGTCTTCTTCAAGAGCCTTTATCTCGGTTGCAGTTCCGTATTCATCGGTTCCGCATACATAAAGGTATTCATATTCTTTTGAGTGGCAATATCTTGCAAAAACGTCTGCAGAAAGTACGCACCCTATTATGTTTCCCAAATGAGGGACATTGTTTACATAAGGTAAGGCTGAAGTTATCAGTATTTTCATAAATACCTATTCTGGCCAACGATTTTTAATCTCTGCATAATTTTGAGTGGTTTACTACTCTATCGCGTTACTACTCTATTTTTTCCCACTTTGTTATGGGGAATTTTTTGAGCAAACTTACTGGCATTGCAAAACCTAATCCTTCTGCAAGCTGGTTGCTTTTTATTAAAAGTTTGAAAGAAGCAATACCTACAAGTTCGCCACTATCTGATAAGAAGACCCCACCGCCACTATTTCCCGGATTAACCGCAGCATCTGTTTGGATCGCAGTGTAATCATAGCCACTGCTAGTATTTGTTTCAACAAAATTGGAAACTATCCCAGTAGTTACACTATTTTGTATTCCAAGTGGCGAACCTATCACCAAAAGTTCTGCTCCCACCTTAGGATCCTTATCATTCTTTATAAGGACTTTTGGTCCAATATCTTTCTTTACTATTATCACTGCAAGGTCTATATCATAAGGCGCCACAAATACTGCTTCTGCTTTTCCGGTTTCATTATAGAAATTGTGCACTTCCAAATTTTTTGCTAACTTTAGTTTAAAACTAGGGTCAACAACATGTCTATTTGTGAGTACTAAGGTTTCGATAATCCCATTCACAACCTTTCTATCGATTATGACTCCCGAACCTATTCCCTCATCACTAATAACCTTCAAGCTGCTTTTTTGCAAAGATTCTATGGTTTTGGTATTTTTTTCTTCCTTACTCACACAATCCCCATCAATACAAAGCAATCCATTATAGCAGCCACAATTCTCACAAGAAAATTCCAACTTCTTTTCATAATTACAAAGATAACTCTTCGAGCATTGTCCTACTTTTGTACCATCACTGCAAATAAGCGGATTGACTACCATTTTTGTTTCTGAGGAAGATGGTTCAAAATATTTATCCCCGGTGAATGATGCTAGAATGGCTGTACTTCCGGGGGTTTCTGCAAGTAAATGGAATACTACTGCTCCATCACTATCAGTTGTGCCATTAAGCCCATCCAAAAATAATGTTTTTCCTTCTAAAGGTTCGTTATTTATTGCATTTATTAGCCTTACTTTGGTGGTTACACCTCCACCTTCATCTACATCCTCTGGCTGGTCTAGTGTAATCACAGTTGGAGCTTGGATAATTGTTTTTGAGGAATAGTTTGTTGGGCTACTTAAATATCCAGCGTATCGCACTTCTATGTTTACCTCTCTTCCACACCATGATTTTTTTACCGGACTTTCAAAAATGACCCTGCCGTTTTTATCAGTCAAAAGCGAATCTAAATTATCTCCATCAACATAAAAATCTAACAAGGCATCTGGTATGCGCTTGTAATTTTCCTCACTAAGTTGTGCTACTGCTCTCAATTCTCCTTCACAAGCATTAGAAAAAACATAGGTAGAAACCGAAAGACTGGGCTGATTTGGCTGAACAATAATACCGTAAATCAGGTAACCAATCCCAACTATTGCTACTAATAAAATAATTACTCCCAAACCTAGTAATATGCTAATATTCTTTCTCCCTAGTTTTATCCTATCACCATGATTTGTTTCTACTATATGGTTTTAAGTTCTTGGGGAAGATGAAATTCTATGCCATCACGTTCATCATCTGGAAAAAAATTTCGTATTTCCATAATAAATTGCGCCCCAAAAAACCAGGAACTTGTATCCTACTATGGCAAATCTATTAGTGCAAGTCAAATTTTGGCCATGAAAATTCGTTCATATCTGCCACATTTATATGATATCAAGATACACCGGCCGTCACTTAATCCGAGAGATTTTCCTGAACCAGGTAGCTATGATTGCGTTATAATTCCAGGTTCGCGTTACGATATCGATGAAGCGGGAAGGATAGCTAATCCATGGATGGAAGATCTTTTAGGGTTCATTAAAACCACTCA
>JAHFFJ010000016.1 GCA_023248035.1 Microcaldota archaeon | reverse complement strand
AATAGATTTATGTAAAAATAAGTTATGTTAAGGCATGCAAAAAGACTATATCTTTTTTCAGAAACAGATCATATGGCTCCTATAGGCTTTAGTGCAAGGGATAAGTTGGGAACGCTTATTCAAAATAAATATCCGTTTTTTATGGAAGGTATTTTTGATGAGGGAATAAGAAAATCAGCTTCCGTAAAAAGGGTTATGCGAAGTGCAGCGGCATATGAAGAAAGAATGGGTTTAGAGTTTGTCCAAAATGCTCCTGAGGAAAATTATGTTAAAATAGGTATCGATCATCCAGAACTGAGTGCAAGAACTGCTGCTCTAGCATTTATTATTTCTCTAGCAAGAATTATGATTACTCAAAAGACACCGTATAAAAGACAGAAAAGAGAGGCAATTTCTCAACTAGATTATACTAAAAGATACTCTGGAATGGGAGAAGATGAAATAGAAAACCTTACACGGAGGATAATTAGATCAAAAGGACTAACTATACCAGCTTCCGTTAAAGACTTTTATAGGAAATACGTAGTAGATTGGCCATTTGCTAAAATCATACACGTTGTTAAACCACTTGTTAATGATTATTTCCGAATAGTTTATATGCATGAAACTGGGGCGGTGGTAACTGGATTGAATATGGTAAAACATTCTCCAGAAAAAGCCCTTAGAAGTAGTGACCCATTGGAATTTTTAACCAACATTTGGGATGAATTTGCTGGGCTCAATGTTTTAAGAGAATTGTATATGGCCAGACGCATAGTAAATGGAATGGAAGGCTACAGAGAAGGCGGGGTAATTTGTGGATACGGGCATCTGCTTAAAGACAGAGTTTTTATGACAATACTTAACTCAAGGTTTGAGCTAAGATTGGTAAATGTAGAGTAGTTTTAATAAAATTAAAAAAATTAATCGGTAAGTCCTTCTGGCGTCACACGGAAAACTGCTTCACCTTCAGGTAAATTAGGGGAATCTACAAGACGGGCAATTCTCTTATCGTCCTTGCTTTTTCTCACATAAAGCCGGTAGGTTGACATATGTGCCAGTACATGACCTCCAATTGGAGTGGTAGGATCACCAAAGAGAATACCGGGGTTATCCATAACCTGATTGGTAACATATACCGCCAGATTGTATTTCTCTGAGAGCTTTTGAAGCATGTGAATGTGTTTGTTTAATTTCTGCTGCCGTTCGCTTAATGCCCCCCGACCGATGTAATCCGAACGGAAGTGTGAGGTCAGAGAATCAATAACGATCAAGCGGATGTTGTTTTTCTCTATTGTTTCCTCAGCCTTCTCAAGAAGGATTATCTGGTGGTCACTGTTTTCTGCCCGGGCAACATGAATATTCTTTAGTACTACAGTAGGATCCATATCAGCCGCCTTTGCAAGTTGCACAATCCTATCAGGACGGAAAGTAGCTTCTGAATCAACAAATAATACCCCGCTACCAAGACCGCCTTCTTCAGGTGATTTTTGAGCGTTTACTACAAGTTGGAAACCAAGCTGACTTTTTCCGCTTGAGAACTTACCATACATTTCAGTTATGGCCATAGTCTCAACACCCCCACCAAGAAGTTCATCCAGGGAACTTGAACCGGTCTTTATCTTACCGATGTTTTTGCGCCTTTCATAAACAACATCTGCAGTTTCAAAACCAATTTCCACCATGGATTTGGCAGCTTCTATAGCTTTCTTTGCAGACTCTACGCCCATACCGCCATTTTCAGCAAGTTCATGAGGATTTGCAGTTGCAATTGCAGAGAATTCCGCATAACCAGATGCCCTTAGCTTTTCTGCTGTCACTTCCCCGACTCCTGGAAGATCCTCTAGGTCCTTATAATATTTCTTCTTCTTTTCCTTATCTTCTGATGCTGCCATTTTTTCACCTTTTATTTTTTCTCGTTAGGAAATACGAGCAATTTGAGTTGCCCTATCTTAAGAGTATAGAATGTATTGCCGTTTTTTGAAACGTTTTTCCACATTCCCCCGACGTTGCTGTATACAACGTTCCCATCCTTATCACGATCGGTCTGCACCACGCGTAGATCCGGCCGATTAGTAGAACCTGTAGGGCTGGGTTGCTCCTTCCCTTTAGATTCAAGTTCTTCAAAACCTTCTTCATCAAATTTTATTTCACTATCTTTCATTTCATTCACCTGAATTTTTACTCCTGTTTTATACCGGTCAAAAATTCATTAAACATCATCCTTATATACTCCGATTAATACTCCGATTAAAGTTTCATCAAATGAAACTTTCCTCCTATAAACTTAGGGTAAAGTTTCATCAAACTTCATCCGAAACTTTCCTCCTATAAACTTAGGGTAAAGTTTCATCAAACTTCACCCGTATTGACACCGATCATATTGACACCGACCATGAGTATATACTTATAGTATAAGTATGTACTAATGGAGTATATGATTTGGATTATTTAAATACAAAAAGATAGTTCATTTCCGCGGAAAATCCTCAAGAGGTTCTTCTTTCATTGAAGGCAACTTCCGAAGTTCTTTTTTGACTGGTTTTTGAGTGAATATATGAAAGGCAATACCCCCCATGATGGCAAATGCTGTGATACCTAGTATAATCATAGTATTATCATCTTTTTTTGAATCAAATTCTTTTGAAAGAGCACTAGCTGCCCGAAGAGCATTTACATAGTCACCATTTTTCATCATGTCCTTTATTGCGGCCAGCTTTTCCTTTTGATCTTCTTTGATTAATGGCTCGATTAAAGAAATCTTGATTGCCGCATCCTCTTCCAGAGAATCCAATATTCCTTGCATTTTTATGGCGGACTGGTTGATAACATCAATTTTTACCCAGAATAGTCGCTTGTCCTTAGAAATTGAATCTTTTGCTTCCTTGAATAACGTGGGGGTTTTATCAATCTCAGTAAAAGTGCTGCTATAAGCAGTTCCTTTTGCTATTGAAGCTTGTTTTGAATAATGGTCAGAAATTTTAGTTACGTGAGACTGAAGGTCATCTAGAATGGACTGCATTTGATTTTTACCATTTTGATTTTCGACCTCTGCTTGCAATACTGTTTCCCTCACCTTTTCTAGGGCTTCGAGAGTTTTTATTGCGTATTCTAGCCGTCCGCCACTTTCAAGTGTATTTAATGTAGATTCAAAGAGGGTGAATGACTCGGGGGTGGAGGAATTACCAGAGAGGTAAAAACGCTCTTTAAGGTCGTTATAGTCCTTATAGACCTGTTTTTTCATTATATTTACCTGATCAGAAGCCCAGGTCCAGTCAACTTTATCCAACATTTCGGTTTTAGCTGTAGTATTTAGCGGCTCAATTTCACCACTCAATTTTTGGAGTTCCTTTTCCCTGCTTTTTAGTTTCTCAATAAAAGGATCGGATAAGCTGGTGGAATTTAGAGCAAGATCGAGAGCCGCTAACTCACTCTCAAGTTTTTTGTTAAGAGCCTGGTATTTTGTATCGGTTTTTGAGGCTTGCTGCTCTTCTGAAGTGGAAAGTGAGCGGGTTTTTTCCAATAGCTCCAAGGCTTTGGTGTAATTACCTGTAACCGCCTGGATTTTTGCCTGCTCAAGAAGTTGTTTTCCTTCCGCACTTAGATTGATGGAATTGAACTGCACAATTTGGTCATCCACCAAAGATTTGGTATTTTCAACAAGATAACTCACCCTAATCGTAGTGGGACGGTCTTTTTTGAGAGAGGACACTTTTGCAGTGAAAACCGTATCCGAGAGAGTATTTTTCTCCTTAATCATTTCTCCGGTAACTGCTACGATGCCAAAAGATGATATTCGGGAATCGTTCTGTATTTGTATGAATAAGGGCACTGTTTCCAGATCGAGTTTTGGTGTGATAACAATATCATATTCGACCTTACTGTTGGTGCCCAAAGGATAGACATGATGATTTTGCTCTCGTTCTTCATAGCCATCCACAATTTTATCAATTGAAAGAGTATGTACACCAGCACTAAGTGAATGGTGTGGCGCGAGACCATCTATAAGAACGCCTTGATCTCCATCGGGCAGATAAAGAGAGGGAATATCGATATCTAGAGAGAAGGTTGTTGTTGAAGAAAATTGTGCAGAACCATAACCAATGCCAGTTACCTTACTCTCGTTCTTTTTGGTGTGGGCGATGATAGTTGTTTTCTCGAAGATTACCCGTTTTGTTTCAAAACCACGCACCTGATCAAAGATGATTATTAGACCATCGCTTGCTGAACGTACACTTTGAATGTGCTCTTTACCCGATGTTATGTCAGAATAAAGGAAAGGAATTTCTATTGTGGAAATTTTTACTGAAGGTTTGGTGGCATTATACTGATAAGGATTGCTAAGGACTACATCAAGCTTAATTTCTGCTGGCTCATCAAGGATGACATTTCCTATTAGAGGAGAGGCTTTGGTGGATAAGGAATTCCCCACAATCTCAGCCATATAACTATCCAGAGTTTTTTCAGTTGCTGCGTAATCAGATTGGAGTTTCTTAAGCGAACCAATAGAATCAGGAAAAATTAGCGCATCTCCATCAAAAAGTCCTTTTTCGTAATTGGCAACATCGGTATAGAGGTCAGCTGCACCAGGGCCGGCAAGGGAGAGTTTTTCATACACCCTTTTTCTTGCGGTAAGAAGATCGCTTTCGTATTTAGAACGTGCTTTAGAGATAAGATTTTTTGTTAGGTCATTTAAGTAGTTCACTACTGAATAGGATGAAATCGACTTTAGAATATCGAGGCTTTCTTTTTCTGTGATTACATTTATTTGGTCTTTTTCTGCTCTGTTGATAAGATCGCTAAGCGATGCAAGTGATGCTGATAGTTTACTGTCATCCTGATAATTTGGTGCAATACGTGCGGCACGGGAAAGTGCTGCTGCCTTAGAGAAAGAGACAAATTTATATCCCTGAATGTTTTCGCTCTCTCCTTCATCAAAGGCTTTTTTCGCCTGTTCATAAAGGCTAACTGAACCTGTAGATGTTTTTGAGTTAAGATAGTTTTTAGTCTCGCTAATTTCCCCATCTGCCTCTTGTTTCTTTTGATCAACCACCATCAAAGCATTTGATTCCAATTCCGGAATTTTACTGCTGATTTCCTCATAACCATTGTCGGCTTCACTAACCAAACCAATTGCATTTGCAAGATAATCCTGTTTGTTTGTTCTCCCACGCTCAAGTTTTCCATCATCAAGATAGTAGTTCATTTTAGCCAGATCTTTTTGGAGAGTAGCAAATCTTTCACTAATTGAAGTCGCATCATGAGAGAATGAACTTTTTGGTGAGGTGGTGATAAGCGAGAGTTTTTCATCGTCAATTTTTTTAAGAGCTAAAGTAGCTAGAGATTTTCTTCCTTCTGCACTTTTTGTGATTGTAATAAAATCTTTTTCGGCTTGAATTTGGGTGGAAAGTGCAAGATCATACGCAGAGTTGAATGAAGATATTATTCCTCCTTTGTCCCAGATAAGTTTCATTGAGGAAGAAAAAAGACTAAGATCCGGAACGGGAGCAAAAAGATTGTATTCGATTTGGTTTGAGTAATTTACTACTGTAGGATATTTACCGTATTTATGCTCGCTAAGTTTATAGTCAACCGAATCAAATGCATCCTGAAGTTCAGCACAATTTTCACTTATATTACAAAGTCCCATGAATTTTATAGTTAGATATTCTTGTCTTGCCCGCTCGATAGATTCTTGGGCTTTTATAGTACTTTGTTCGAGGCTAGCTAATGAGTAATAAACCGAATTTACCCATCGATCCTTGTAGTCGAGACAGGAAGGAATTGCATAGAATGCTGCAAAAAAACTCACTTCTGGTTTGAATTGGGTGATTAATGAACCAAAAAGCCCTAGTTCACAATCATTGCGATCTTTTTTTGCTTTTTCTATATTTTGTGCAGCCTGAATAAGTGATGAATTTATGCTTCCATTTACTGGAAGTTTGTTGAGTTCTTCTATATTTATGGAGGTAAGAGTTTTGTCGAGTGCTGGCATATTCCACCAATAATCAAAGCCAAAATGCCAGATATGTGGATTGGAATAAAGCCAGGTTTGATTTTTCCATGGTTCATTAAATGCACTAGATAGAGATAGAATAAGCAATAGCCAGACTATAGATTTCATATCATCCCCCAATCTAAGGGGTAAATTAGAAGATATATAGCGTTTTAGGAATCGGAACGGTGTATTTCCACATTAAAAACTTACAAAAATATGGCTAGGCAGTTTTTAGGTAATTGGATCATGAATTTAAATGTTCGAGAAGAGATTATAGTATGAAGCTTTTTGCAATTCTTGCACTTATCCTCATAGCAGGTTGCACAACACAGGTAGAGACCTCCAGCCCAGTACAGCCAACTCCAAATCAGCCAGAAAAAATAAATACTTCAGGCCTTGGATTTGTAAGAAACGCAGATGACGTATTCAATACCAACACCCCAGTTTTTCAAAAACCAATATTTACTTTCCCAAAACTTAGTGATGGGAAACTAGTAGTATACTATTTCTATTCTCCTAATTGTGTTGCAAGCAAAGCAATAACGCCTGAAATTGACCGGTTGGAAGGCATTTATAAGGACGTTAAATTCGTAAGGTATGATCTTACCACTCAAAATGGAACATGGGCATATCTTGCTTTTGCAGATGATTACAACCTTAGTAAGGAAATGAGATTAGTTCCGCAGGTTCTTCTAAATGGAACAGTGATAACTGATAGATTCAACATAAATGAGAGCCTTGAAAGCATGATACAAGCTGATTCCGGTTAGTTTCTATTCTTTGGTTAATTTACTAACCTTTTTTATGTAGAAAAAATAGATCGCGATTAGTCCGAATGTTGCTGCAAAAATAAGGCCCAGATCGGAGTTTTTTAGTTTTTGGTCTTGTGTAGATGGTGATGTTATATCAAGAGTGAGGCTTTGCACGGTTTGCGCACCCTGAACAATTGAGATTATGTATTTTCCACCTGCTTCAAAGGAAACCCCTAAAATTCCCCTCTCGTCGGTTTTGCCAATAGCACGTTTACCATCTGGATAGGTAATTTCATAATCGCAAGCTATACATGCCACATTACCCATTGTAACATTGCAAATTACCCCATATGTGCTTGTATTTCCGCATACGATAAAAATCCGCTTGCAGTAATTTTCTGAACAAATAGAACCAGAACTACAAGGCGGACAGTTAGGGTTAACGCCGCATTCAAAATCCACGAATTTGTGGTTTATTGCTTGACCACAAGCCCCGCTAAGTTCGGTGCATTTTCCAGAAACACAGGATTGTGAATCAGAACACTCCTTATCCATACTGCACTCTGTTTTATCTACACAGATGTTGCTGCTGCACATCTGATTAGTTCCGCATTGTAAATCACTGCAGCATTGATATGCAACGCATTGGTGGTTGTTAACTGCACCGCAGTTGCAATTTACTGGTTTGCACATGCCATTTGAACATTGCTCATTTGAGCTGCAATCTGCATTTGAATTGCATTGGCTTGAGGCACAGATATTGCAGATTATAGTCTCAAAGTCATCAGTAAATGTTGTGTACCCTGCCTTTGCGACTTTTATTGTAACGGTTTGACCGCAGGCATAACTAAAGCTTATTTTACCATTAGAATCAGTTTTGTTGTTTAATGGATTTCCATTTACAAAGACATTTGCCTCATGAAGCGCTTTGACTTCTGAACTTATACTAAGGAGATTTTTATCGCACGAGCTTTCAAGTTTGGCACTAATGCCCAATTTTACATTTTTAGAACCTGAAGCTGGAATGGAAGGCTTCACCTCAAAAATGCCAAATACCCCTCCTCGATCTAGATTAGAAAGGGTCAAGGTGTTGTTTTCACTATCCAAATCCGCACTTTCATCAATCCATTTTGAGAGGCTGCTATCATAACTGTATATATAGAAATTCGATTCGTTATTAGATAATGATTCTGAGTCTAACCAATGCCAGATTATAACTACCGAACTTGAAGCCTGGGAGCTTCCAATATCGATAAATTTCTGTGCAAAACTTGTACCTTTTGAAGGAGAAGAAAGTGGATTTGGGGACCAGGTCATGGTATAGTTATTATTGGAAAACGCATTATCGAAAATGGAAATGTTTGTGTAGTTAGCTATATTACCAAGGGGATTATCGAATATCGCATTTGAAAGTGTAAATGTCTTATTTTCATTTTGAAGTTCGCTTGCACGAAAATCAAGGCTGTTGTTATAGAAATGATCGCTAATTGTTGTGTTGTCAGAATTCAGAATAAAAATACCAATGACGTTTTGGTAGATGAGATTGCCACTCGTTGTAGTGCCATTAGTTATATTGATAAGAAAGCCGTTGCTATTATTATATGCAGTATTCCCGCCCAAGAAAGTGATATTACCACCTAATATTTCAAAACCGGAATTGGAATTGTTAAATGCGATGTTGTTTGTGATAGTGATATTGAAATTTGCATTGTCATATTGCAAAAGCCCGGCATAATCATTATTATATAAGATATTATTTGAGATGGTGGAATTATGCATATTTGTATAGTATACCCCAAGCGAACTGGTATCATGAATATTGTTATTAGATACTGTTAGATTTCTGGAATCTTCGAGTATTATACCTGCTGTTCCGCAGCCAAAACCACAGCTCCATCTCAGATCGTAAACAGAATTGTTTGAGATTATAGTATTGTTTGATAACGTATTAAGTATGCCCCGATAGGCTGTATCAGAATGATCCTGAACAGTGTTAGAAACTACAGTATTATTATCAGAATTCAAAACCCTTATCTGTGCAAATGATGCGTTATCAAGCGAATTGTTTGCTATCGTATTATTGATAGAAAGCGTATTTAGGTATATTCCTATGATGCTTCGATCTATTGTATTAGAATTGATGGTGCTGGAAGAGGTCGTTATAAACTGCACCCCAACGGCATTACTGCTTAAAGTTAGGTTGGCAACTGACGAATTCGTTACACTTTGGTATTTGACCCCATTACCAAAATCACTTATAAACCCGCTATGCACGGTGATGTTGTTTTTATTTAAAACGCTAAGCCCGGCGTCATCATCCCCGTCATCTCCATTTAGTACGAAACCGTTAAGATTTAGGTCGACATCATTAGCGGTTATAGTAAAGCAAGTGCCATTGGTTGAGAGGTTCCCAGTTAGCAAATAATTCCCAGAAAGAGAGAGGATACCGCATGAGCTAATATCTATATCGGCTGCATATGCGAAGGCTCCTAAGCCTAAGAAGAGAAGAATGAGTAGAAACTTGCATTTCATCGGATCAGTCCCAAAAATATAGTAGAATTTTCTGATCATGAACATGTACAGAAAGGCAGTATCATAACCTGCCAGAACCATAACTTGTAACTAACTAATATTATCACATACAACTATTTTTTAAAACTAGGTATAGTTGGATTCTTACTGGCCAGTGGTTGCGTATTTCATTCTTAGATAAACTTATAATATGCCCTTCACTGAAGCTTTTAGGAACAACTGGGATTTGTGATGAAAGTAATTCATTTTGATTCTAAGTTTGGGGAACTTAAACTTCAGGTAGACACACTTGATGATATGTGGCACCTTGAACGTATCCTTGCTGCAGGGGATGAAGTAGAATCCCATAGCATGAGAACTTATAAGGTTGGTACAAAAGAAGAGAAGAAATCAGTAACCGTGAGGCTTAAAACTGAGAGGGTGGAATTTGCAAAAAATGCAAACAGGCTTAGAATTCTTGGGCCGATAATCTGGGGGGAACCTGAAGAGTACGTCCAGATAGGCAAATACCATAGCATAGATATTGAAACTGGTGATCGCCTAAAAATAATAAAGAACTGGAAAAAATACGATCTCGATAGGCTTAAGCAGGCAGAAAAAGAATCGAAAAAACCAAAGATAAGAATAATTGTTCTGGATGATGAGAAGGCGCTTAACGCTCTTTTACGCTCGTTTGGAGTTGAATATGGAGCAGAATTTTACAGTAATGGAAGCAAAAAGGATGAGAACTACTCCAAAACACAAGAGCAGTATTTTGGAAAAATTATGGCGGAGATAGAACGTCATCCCGAAAAATTTGTAGTGGCTGGCCCTGGTTTTACCAAAGAGAACCTTAAGACATTTATTATGAAAAGAAAACCTGAACTTCTTAAGCGGATAGTTTTTGAGAGTGTAAGTTATGCTGAAAGAAGCGGTGTTAATGAGCTGCTAAATAGGGGGGTAATTGAGAAAATTGCTGGGGAGGAACGCTTCGAGAAAGAAATGAAATTGATTGAAGAACTTCTCGTAGATATAAACAAGGATAATGGAAGGGCAGCTTATGGCATTTTAGAGGTGAAAAAGGCTAATGATGCTTTTGCAATTGGAAAATTGCTTGTGCTTGATGATTACCTTAGAACGGATAGGGAAGCTGAAGGAGTGGTGGAAACTGCAGACAGAAACAAAGCTGAGATAATAATATTTTCTTCTGAAGGCGATGCTGGTGGAAAATTAAAAGGACTTGGAAAGATTGCTGCATTATTGAAATTTAAGATAAGGGAGTAGCATTTTGTCTTATTGACTTTATAGAATGTATATCAAAATGTTAATTCAATTTAACAAAATGCATAATTGATGACTAAGAATGTTTCAACCTAGCTCGCGATATAAAATTTTGGCAGGTTTAGTATTATTGGATTTTCAATGACAGAATTCTGTCAAGCGAATCGATCTCTTTTTTTGCTTTTGATAAATTTAGTTTTTTGTTTATTGGAGTCTTAAGTGCAATAGAATACATTCCTGCCGCATTTGCAGCATCTATCCCAGCTGGTGCATCCTCGACAACGGCACATTCAGCTGGAGGAGTTCCGAGCCTTTTGGCAGCTTCAAGAAAAACATCAGGAAATGGTTTACTACGCTTTACTTCCTCTGCTGAAACAATTGCATCAAAAACATCGGCAATTTCCAGACCATCCAGGGTCATCATTATCCAGGATTTTGGAGCAGAAGAGGCAACTGCAAGCTTAAACTCGTCTTTGAGCGTAAGAAGTATGGTCCGGAGCTTTAGATCGGATTTCAACGAACTGGAGAGCAGATCCTCAAAAATAGGCTTTTTGACTGCTTTAATTTCTTCCAAACTGGCAGGTAGATTATATACCTTGATCATTTCGGTCCAGAAATAATCTTCACTCCAGCCAAGATATTTTTGCAGTTCTCTTTTGGTTATTTTGTGGCCGAAATGCTGGAAAGTTTTTTGTACTGCTTTGAAATGTAGGTGTTGTGAATCAACAAGCACGCCATCCATGTCGAATATTATTGCTTTCATGAAAATCAAAAGAGTAAAAAGTTAAAGAATATTATCCTGATCTGGTTCCACTCACCATATCAGCAAGTTTTTGGTAGATAAGTGCATTTGCAAGGACGCCTGGTTGGAAACTATAGGTTATTGAAAAGCTTTCGTTATCTCCGTGGTAGCCATCAATAGGGGAATTGAACGCATTAAAGACAACTGGTACACCGAGTAGCTTTTGGTAGAAGATAGCGATCGGCTCAGTTCCGCCACAACCACCAAAATCAACTGCATCGACATCGAATGCTTGCGCCATTCCAGCTGCAACTGCCTGGAAGAAAGGCCCAGAAACATCCGCCTTAAATGGATAGGCAATATGGCCCTTTCCTAAGGTTAAAACTTCTGAACCAAAATCAGTATTTGCAGCAAGCCTTCGATAAACTTCGGCTCTGAAAAGCTCGAATATCTCTTCTGGATCCTGATCTGCAACTATCCTCATCGAAACATATGCTTTAGCCTGAGTATGGATAGCATTTGCAATTGGTAATCCTTCACCAGTACTGCCAAGCACGGTATGCCATTCGTAGCTTGGACTTGCCCAAACTGTTTCCTGAGCAGTGCGCCCTTCAAGCAACCGAACATGATCAAGACCATATTTGTTTTGATAAAGAGCAACATCAAGAGGCATGAGATTTAACTTCCGCCTTTCTTCATCGGATAAAGACTTCACACGATCATAAAAATCCGGAATTAATACCCGACGGGTCCTTAAGTCTTTAAGTGATAGGATGGCTGCCAAAACTTCAGTAGCACCAACAGTGAGATTATCACCTGAATGAAGGGAATTAGTTCCGAAATTCAGTTGAACATTCACTCCAACCAATCCTCGAGCGGTAGTAGTTATAACAGGGAATTTCATCCTGCCTGGTGCCGAATCAGTAAGTAACACCAGATCGCATTTGAGGAGTTCAAGGTTATCTTGGATAAATTTATCCATTCCCGGACTACCTGATTCTTCCCCACCTTCAATTAGGAATTTTAAATTTACTGGGAGCTGAGCACCAGATTGTCGAATCATGGCCACTGCAATGATGTGCGTTAGAACCTGACCCCAATCATCACTCGTACCACGACCGAAAACCCGCACCTCACCACCATCTCCACTAACTAGTTTTGGCTGGTGTGGTTGAGTAACAGTCCACCTACTCTGAATTGAAGGCTGGCCATCGTAGTGACCACCAATTAGTATGGTTGGGGCACCTTCCACATCTGCTTTTATTTCACCATAAACAGCAGGAAAAACTTCAGGATGTGGAGAAGTTATTACTCTTGCATTAGCAATGCCTGCCGCGATCATGGTATCCCGAACGAGGTTAGCAGCAGATAACTGCTGTGCGGGAGTTCTTTCAGAACTTACTGCACCCTCAGAGATTATGGGGAAAAGATGTTCTCTTATTGGCCGATCACCAGCGCTTAAAATTAACGGTTTAATCCTAGCTGCATCTATCCTGTGTGTTTGTGTCATGTTTTCACCAAAGAATAAGGATCAACTATCTGGACACTGATTTAAAAATAGTTATTTTCCCATCTCCCGAGCCTTAGTAGTGGCATAACGGACAGCTTCACTTATGGCTTTACTGACACCTTTTTCTTCAAGCATCTTGAGGCTTTGCTCGGTTATTCCACCAGGAGTGGCGACAGTCTGCATTATTTGGTTGGTACTCCAACCGCTTTTCATTAGTTTACCTGTACCGATGAGAGTCTGTGCAACGATCTTTTCTGCTGTCTTTTGATCAAGGCCCTGGCGAACTGCTTCTGCTATCATTGAACCTGCTAAAAATGAGAGCAACGCTGGGCCAGAACTCGAGGCTCCACCGATTGCATCAAGATGGTCCTCGTCGGTTTTTATGCAAAGGCCAAGGGAGGAAAATGCAGTTAGGAAAACCTTCTCCTTTTTCTCGGTTTCAGCATGCATGGTATAAGCAATAACAGATTCCCCAACTTCAGCACAGACATTTGGCATCACGCGGATAACTTTTCTTGCACCCCAACCTTCAAGTTTTTTCAGCCTCACACCAGCTGCGCATGAAACGATTAGTTGTTCGCTCGGAACCTTCTTTACCACCTCTTCGATTTGGGAGGGTTTTACAGTAAGGATGGTGATTTCAGGATTTTCAATTAGTGTAATTTCTTTTACTGCTTTAGCACAGATGTCCGATGCAAGGCTTTGGGCATCGGAAAAATTACGGTCGAAGAGGATAAGTTCATGGTTTTTTGAGAGCACACGGGCAAAAACACTCCCTAGCCTCCCAATACCGATTATGGCAATGCGCATAGTTGGTCTTTGCTGATAAAGAATAAAAATTACTCTGCTGCGATGGCTTCCAACGCAGTGATCGCCGATTCTCGCGATCCTTCTCTTACACCCAAAAGCCTGAATGAAACCTGTTGCACCGCAAAGTTTGGATCCGGACCGTAACCGTGTAATTCATCATAAACAGCTTTTGTTCCCTTAGTTCCTTGAGCAACACGAACATCACCAACTTCTTTTGGTACTACAGTCGGAGATGGGAGGGTAGGCTTTTGACCACCGCCAGAAATGACTGTTGGTCTAAATGCTTTAGATCCGGCAGAAGATGGACTAGAATCACGATTTGGACTACTGTCCCTAAAATCGAAGGTCATTGCAGGTTCCCTCTGGTTTATAGAATCCAAAGATTCACTGATATCTGGTATTATTATATCTAGTATCTTTATTTTCGGTATCGCCCTAATAATCCGATAAACAAAAACATCAAGTGTACCAGCATCATCTGGAGTTTTTGCAAGTTCTTCTGCACTTAAATTTACAAGCATCTGGGCCCTAAACATTGTAGTGTGGAAAGGATCTGCGAATACTAACACAGAGTTCCTGTTATCATTAACAAACTGTTTGACAACTTGTCCATTAAAACGAACAACACCTGCGAAATAATCATCTGCCCGAAGATCAGCAAGGATATCTAGGCTAAGAACAAATTCAGTAGAAAATTGTTCTGGTTCTGGAGCACCTAGACGGGGAAATGGTAGGAAAGAGACTACTTCAATAGCCGACCGGGTTTTAGGAGATGAAAGTCCCATACAACCTGTCACCTCAGATGGTACTGGAGTTGCGGGTTTGATTCTTGTTAGAAGTGGCATGGTCCACATAACCAATTGATCAGTAGGAAGCAAATCAGATGTAAAAGCAAAATGCGCTTCACCCTCCTGGGAAATAACAATTGGAGCCATAACAGAAACTTTCATAGGTAGGGGCATAAGAGGAGTAACACCTTCTGGAAATTCAGAGGCAAAATCTATTCTTCTGGTTATACCTCTTTCCCCCTGGTTTGGTTCGACCCATTTTAAGTTAGCTAGTTGGTGCCTATCACCTTCAAGTGTTTTGGCAACTTTCCAGGCTCGCTCTACTGCACTTGCTCTTGTACTAGAATGTATTCTTGTTTGAAGTTGAGTTACTGACATACTGGGTAATATACGCAGAATTGTTTTTAAATATTACTTTTTAACATATATAACCACAAAACTACGGTCAGTTCTTTTGATACTGAGGATAACCAAAAATCATAAGCTTAAGGTAGAGCATCACTTTCCTAAAGGTGTTCACATACGCCCGTTTACCAAAAACTTCGTATTCATTTTCTTCTATCACGTTTAAAATTTCACGATAAAGAGTGAATGCGAGGGCGATTACAAGACGCACCTCCTTGTGGATCATCATAAGCCCTTTTATAGCAGCCCCATAATATTTTTTGGCACGTGCAACCTGGAATTTTAGGAATTTAATCACTGATGCAGTTTTGTTAAGTGAAAGAATATCTTTGACGTTAAGCCCAAATTTAGCAAGTTCATCTTTCGGAAAATAAACCCGACCCATCCTGGCATCCTCACCAACATCCCTCAGAATATTGGTAAGTTGCATTGCAATACCAAGCTTGACTGCATATTTTTTTGCTTTTTTAAGATCAGATATCCCCATTACATACATGAGCATGAGGCCGACTACCGATGCTACACGGAAGCAGTATCTTTTAAGTTCACTAAATGTCCCATATTCTTTCTTATAAATATCCATCCCCACGCCTTTTATCAGCTCCAGCGGGTAGGTTTTTGGGATATTATATTTTTTCATAATGTAGATCAGTGGATTGAGGATAGGGTCATTTGATTGGCCACTATCATAACCTTCCAAAAAGCGCTTTTTCCAGTCTTTTATAAGAAGGGTTTGAAGTTCGGGTTTTCCTTCATGATCATCTACAAGGTTATCAGTATGCCTGCAAAATGCGTAAATTGCATAGAATGCGTTCCTACGCTCCCGGCTCATAAAGCGTGAGGCAAAGTAGAAGGTCTTGGAGCCTTTTTTTATACTCTGTGCAGCAAACCTGAAATCCACGTACATTTTCACCAACAGCTAGATTAGGCATGGTAAATTTTAAATCAATAACATGACCTAGCATAGTGCAGGATTAAAAGTGCCTAGTGTGAGGATTTAGTATGGCAGGTGCCCTTGAAGTAAAAGAGCTTACAAAAGTCATCAAAGAGAGCATACTTGTCGACCGATTAACATTTTCGGTCCAGGAAGGTGAAACTTTTGGCCTTCTTGGTTCAAATGGATCTGGTAAGACCACTACTTTTAGGATGCTTGCAGGATTGATGGGATCTTCATCAGGAAAAATAACCATACTTGGGAAAGATCGGAGCAAAATAGATAAGAAAAGACCCGAGGTAGGATTTGTCACCCAAAACGATTCGATTTACGAGACGCTAACGGTAAATGAAAACCTGGAATTCTTTGCCTCCCAATACGGCCTTGCTGGAAAGGAAACAAAAATAAGGATAGACGAACTTCTTGAACAAATGGCGCTTACAAACAAAAAACACACCCTCGCAGCAGAACTTTCAGGGGGAATGAAAAAACGGCTTAATATTGCATGCTCACTTATCCACGACCCGAAAGTTATCCTGCTTGATGAACCTACAGTGGGACTGGATCCGGTAGTTAGAAAGGATATATGGAGAGTAATAGAAAAACTCCATGATAGGAAAAAAACCGTGATAATAACGTCCCACTACATGGATGAGATAGAGCACCTTTGCGGGCGAGTGGCGATTATGTTTGGGGGTCGGATAGTAGATTCCGGAACCCCAGAAGAGCTCAAGAAAAAATACAAGCTTAAGCAGATGGAAGATGTATTTGCCCATCTTGTCAAACCGGAGGGCTCTATATGAAACTGCTATCTGCAATAAAAAAAGAGCTGCTTGAAATTGGCCATGACAAAACCATGCTCATAGTCCTATTAGTATTTCCGGTTTTTGTTATGCTTTTTATGGGAAGTTCTTTCCGCTCGATGGAGATACGCGGGCTCCCAATTGGGATTAGTGGTGATAATAGCAGTTTCTCAAATGCTCTTTTTAGCGGATTAAACCAGTCGAAGGCATTCAACCTCAAAAGCTTTGAAAGCCAGGATGACGCTATGACGGCATTTAGAAATGGCGAACTTAGGGCAGTGATAGTTGTACCACCTAAATTTGACCAGGCAATAATTGCAGGAAATGGTTCCCAAGTGATGGTTATTGTGGATAATTCAGACTTGGCTCTTGAGCAGGCAGTTCTTGCAGCCATGTCTTCTGTCATACAGGCTTCATCTGCAAACATAACAAAGAGCTACATTTCAAACGCATGGAATGATCTTATATCACTTAACAATTCTGCATCTTCATTGGCAAGTGATATTTCACAAAGCCGGAAAAAGATGGAAGCTACTAAGCTAGCTTTAATCGGCATAAAAACAAGTATGAATGATACCAATATCGATTCCTTGGATGATGCGATAAATGGGGCATCGAAACAGATAGAGTCACTAGGTATACTTTTAGAAGATCAAAAAACAGCCCTGGCTAATAACTCACAAAAGAGCAAGGACTTATTCAATCAAAGTGAGCAGTTTATTTCAAATGCAAAAATTGCACTTGATGATAGCATAGTTAAAGTGGGAAGCGCCCATGAGAAACTGCAAAATGAAAATCAGAAACTCAAAAATACCGTAGTTGTTCTTGATAACTCGATCGTAGGACTTGAAATGATAAAAAATAACAGTTCTGATAACACTACAATTGCGGCACTTACAATCAATATTCAGACCCTTAAGGCGCTCAAGGACACAACAGAACAGCAGATAAACGATACCGAGAACGAGATAAATGAACTTGAAGGCCTTAATACAACCTTACAGAATTTTAAGCTCCAACTCATAGAGTATTCCAATCAGATCGACTTAGCAAATGGAAGTCAGGATATAGAGCAAATGGCTGCATCTCTTGAAAATGTTTCAAAAAATCTGCACTCGCTTCAAAGTTCTCTTGATAATGCTGGCGCACAGATTACAAAACTCAAAACGCTTATGAATGGCATAAAATCCACCCTTTTTGATATTGATGGGACTCTAGACTCCGCACTAGAGCAGACCAAAACCGTGGATGAACTTATAGGCAGCCTTCAAAAAACCGTTGCTGATCAGACAGGTAGGGATCCAAATACCGTTGCCTCCCCGCTTTCGGTGAAAGTTGAAAACCAGTATGAAAGAGAAAGTTTCGTGGATTTCATAATTCCACAAGTTATAGCAGTTTGTCTCCTATTTTCATGCTTTTTCCTTGGCGCTATAAGCCTGGTGCGGGAAAAAACAAAAAGTACCATAATACGCGCACTCATGATACCCGAAGCCCTTGGGAACCTTATTGCAGGCAAGATAATAACTTTAGTTTTACTATCATGCTTGCAGGTTGCAATGATAATTGCAGTTGCATCAGTTATTTTTGGAGTGGCTATGCCAGATAGTTTAGGAATGCTTGTTTTAGCTACAATAATTTCTTCTTTGGTCCTCTCTTCAATAGGCGTGCTGCTTGGTTTCTATGCAAAAAGCGAATCTGCTGCAATACAAAGTTGCCTACTAATTGCTATACCGATGTTGTTTTTAGGAAATATAATTTTCTCACCGGATTTACTCCCGAATTACACCCAGATACTTCAACAGCTACTTCCGCTATCTCACGTTACAAATATTTTCAAAATAATACTTATAACAAACGGAAACCCGGCTGCTGATATTGTTGCCCTGGCATCATATTTCTTTCTTCTTGCCTTTGTAATGGCTTATATACTTATCAACAGGCGGGAAATAAGCAACTACATCTAGTTTTTATCACTTTTTGTTGGTTACTAAGCTATGGCAGATTTCACAGTCACACCCTGGGAAGTAAGCGGGGCAGTGGATTATTCAAAACTCATAAAACAATTTGGAACAAGTAGGATAGATGCTCAACTAAAGGAATGTATCTCCCGCGCAGTAAAAGGGCACCACCACATGCTAAACCGGGATTTCTTTTTCTCTCACCGTGACCTTGATCTCATCCTGAAAGATCATGAAACAGGTAAAGGATTTTTTTTGTATACCGGCCGTGGTCCAAGCAAGGGTATGCATATAGGCCATCTTGTTCCCTTACTATTTACAAAATGGCTCCAGAAAAAGTTTGGGGTGAATTTGTACATTGAGATAACTGATGATGAAAAATTTCTCTTCCGACGTGAGTATGACTGGAAAGAAGTGCAAAAAAATGCTGATGATAATATTGCAGAGATAGCCGCACTTGGATTTGATCCCGAGCGGACATTTATTTTCAAAGATAGTGAATACGTAAAGAATGTCTACCCGCTTCTCCTTAAAACCGCCCGCAAAATAACAGGATCAACTGTAAAATCAGTATTTGGTTTTGATGATTCAACCAATATTGGGATGAATTTTTATCCTGCTTACCAGGTTGTTCCTTCATTTTTTGAGAAAAAACGCTGCCTTATCCCATGCGCTATTGACCAGGACCCTTATTGGAGAATACAGCGAGACATTGCTGAAGGTTTGGGTTACTATAAGACAGCTGCTGTGCATTGTAAATTCTTCCCCCCTTTACAGGGAATTTCTGGGAAAATGAGTTCAAGTGCAGGAAGCGAAACTGCAATTTTGCTTACTGATGATGAGAAAACGGTCAAAAATAAAATTAACAAATACGCTTTTTCCGGGGGTCGTGCAAGTGTGGAAGAGCACAGAAAACTTGGTGGTGATCCTGCTATTGATGTCCCATATCAATGGCTTTCAATTTTATTCGAACCGGATGATGATGCACTTAAAAAAATACATGAGGACTATCGCTCGGGTAAGCTATTAAGTGGGGAATTGAAACTGATGCTTATTGAGCGCCTCAATCTTTTCCTCAAGGAGCACCGTGAATGCAAGGCTAAGGCAGGAAAGGATATTCAAAAAATGATGTATAGTGGAAAACTTGCCAAAGAGATGTGGGAACGAACTTATGAATGATATCAAAATTAAAAATCCAAAAAAGATTATCAGAGATATCGTAGCCGCACGAGCTGCCAATTATATTGAAAGTTGGGAGAAGTTCGGCATATACAAGCCCGATTGTTTATTTTGGAATTGTAATATCATTTCTCATATCTGGAGTTCTGTCATCTGTTTTTAACCTCGAAATTATAGCTACAAAATATAATGTAGCAGATAGAGTAGCTTGGAACAAAAAGAAGTAAAAATAACTTCTATTTTTCATAGAAGCAGATAATGAAAAATGACTTGACTAACCGTGGGATCAGATGGTTATACCATTTTTTATTGCTTCAGAAACAATACCGATACGCTTTTTCGCTTTTTCGAATTCTTCAGGGCTATAACAGATAAAATCAACCGGATAATCGAGAGTCCAATAGTCGTAAAGATTTAACCCACGATTCAAAGGTCGGACTTTCCGGAACATATCTGAAACGATAATAAGGTCGATATCACTCCATTTTTTTCCTTTTCCTTGAACCAGACTACCAAAAAAGATCATTTTTTTTATTGGAAACGAACTGGACGCAATAATCTTGAATTCTCTAAGCCTAGCTATTAATTTTGTGACCATTTGAGAACACCACTAGCTATTTCAATACATTTACTTGCATCTTGTTCAGAAAAGAGATCAGATGGAGAGTTTAGCTCGCTCGGATAACGGGCTTCTATATAGACTCGATTAAGGAACTTGCACCCACCCAGAAGATTTTCCGGAGCACCGGCTTTTTTTGCAAGAAAAACAAGATCATGGACTTTGACTAACTCTCCAAATTTCCTTATACACACTGCCTTGAATGATTTTTCCGCTGATTGGTGAGCAAAAAAAGCTGCCGCATAGTAAATTTTAAGTTTAAGGTTCGCTTGGGCAGTTTTAAGGTCTTCTTTTGCCTGTTTTAGCCAGAGACTTTCTTCTTTCATTTGTAGAATCTCCACTTAAAGGCTTTAATTTGTATCTTGGAGAGTGAGAGTTCCGATTTGCCGTGCTGGGTTATGATAGCTTTCCAAAATATTACAAAAATATGATAGTATCAAATATACGCTTGTGCACATTCGTTATACAGATGATTTTATGGAATCTATAAGCTTCAGAGCGGAAAAAGAACTCAAAAAACAGATAGATGACCTAGCTCAACTCGAAAAGAAGAATAAATCCGATGAGTATAGGGAGATTTTTCTGCTTGGGATAGGAGAAAAAAGAAAGGAGCTTGCATCATTAAAGTATCAATCAGGGGAATTCAGTCTTGGACAAGCGGCAGAACTTGCCAACATAACAATTTGGGAATTTCTTCATCTACTCAAACAGAAGGAACTTTCTATCAATCTTACGAAGGATGAAGTGCTTAAAGGTCTGGGTTTTTATGAAAACCGCAGTAGATTCTGTCTCCTTAATTTTTATAGTAAAAATTCCGGAATTAAAAAAACTTGAATGATGTTTATGTCCCGGAGAAAAGTTCCAACAGGTACACCGCTTCCAAAAGCCCTTGCATGTGGCATGCTTAAAGATGATGGGCGGATGCTCTTTCTAGTTCGAAAAGATCAAAATGGAACTGAAAGAATTGAACTGCCGTGCATACTGGTTTATTCAGGCAGAAGTCCTTTTGCAGAGATCAGTAGTTCATTTCGTGAACAGACAGGCATAGATGGTGAGTGCCACGAAATAATATTTGAAAGCATTTGGAATTCCGGCTCACGCAAAAGAAAGGCAAAAGTACCTGTCCTTGTATTTAAAATTACTGCTAAAAATCGGAGAGCAAAACTGGCAGGCGAATTTTCAGGGTTTCGATGGTTGAACGAGAAGGATGCATTAAAAGAGAGAAAAACAAGAAAACTAGAATGGTTTACTGGGCAAGCCGGAACTTAAATCCATAATGGATTAGGCCTTCCGGATCATCTCTTTGTATGATACGGAAAACTGATTCGACTTTTGAGCCGATTTTCACATCTTTTTTATGGGCATCCACTATTTGACCGGTAAGTTTTGCACCTTCTTCCAGTTCTATTATCGCGAGGATATATGGCACTTGATCCTCGAAACCTTCAGGCGGTGCACTGATCTCTGTGAATGAATAAACTTTGCCTTTTCCTTTAAATTGAATTTCAATAAGTTTGCCTTTTCTCCTACATTTTGGACAAATTGAACGTTTTGGAAAATAGTGAGTACTGCAACTCTCGCATTTTACACCGAGCATGCGGTATCTTTCTGGAATTCGTCTCCAGGTTAACGGTATTGATTCTTTCATTTGAAAACCACAGTTTAGTAATTATCTAAAAAGATTATAAAGAGGCATGACATGGAAATCGGAGAACCCTACCATCAAGTATTACCTCTGCTCCGCTCAGATTTATTCTACCACAAAGAACCGTCTTTCCAAGAACCACCCCGCGAGGTGGAAGTAGA
>JAHFFJ010000057.1 GCA_023248035.1 Microcaldota archaeon | reverse complement strand
CTGGTCATGCAGCTGTTCACACCCTTAGGGACTATTGTGCTGATCTTGGTCTTGCAATTCATGCTCATCGTGCTATGCATGCTACATTCGATAGGAATCCAAAGCATGGCCTAACCATGCAATTCTTGGCCAAGACCATGCGTGTGATCGGGGTTACACAGATCCATTCTGGAACTGCTGTTGGTAAATTAGTTGGTGATAAAAGAGAGGTTACCTGCATTGCTGATGTTCTTCGTCAAAAGAAAACAAAAGCCCTTAATGGTCACCTGCTTGATCAGGATTGGGGGCACATAAAGGATGCGTTCCCTGTCTCTTCAGGTGGGGTACACCCGGGGTTAATTCCAGAAATTATGGACATCTATGGCAATGATCTAGTCCTTTTAGTTAGCGGCGGAATTCACGGTCATCCAAGAGGTACTCGTGCTGGTGCTAAAGCATCTATGCAAGCAATTGAAGCAACTATGGATGGCGAAACCCTTGCAGAAAAAGCTCGATCTGCACCAGAACTTGCAGAAGCATTAAAAAAATGGGGACAGATGAGGCCTAAATGAGGAATATTACCGCGTGTCCCAAGTGCAAGCGACATATCGAGGCCAAAGACTATATGAATCGTGCAATTGTAGGTATGCTTGAATCAATACTTCCAAAAATAGAATGCCGTTGTGGTTATCAGGGGTTGCCAATAAAACTGAGTATTAAAGATTATGAAAAATGGATAAAAACCTAAGTCTGGCTCTGATAAGTTTGGGACTTTCATTTAAATAATCTTTTTACCATATTTTATAACATGCATTCTTCCCGAGTTAGGCGAATAGATCCAATATCAGCAGAAGGAAGAGCTATTATAACGCGAGGCAAAGCTAAAACTGGATTATTAGACGTTTGTGCAGCTGCAAAGGATGCACTGGACAACAAGCCAAAACTTGCATTTGGTCAAGTTGAAGAACCTGGATTTCTAGTCCAAAGAAGATTCGATTCAAATAGGCTAAGTGAAATTACTGATTTCAAAAAATGGCTTTCATTGTTTTTTGTTCTAAAAGGCAGTTATAATATAACTGAAACTGCCATCGACAATTTTGGAAATATTGAGAAGGCAAGACAGTATTTAGAGTTCGCAGAACATTCTTCTTCAAGAGAAAGAGAAGAAAGGATAGAAATGCGTTACAAACCTTCAAAACGACAGAAAAAAGAACTTGCTGAGAGGGTAATTTGCAAACTTATAGATGAAGGCAAAGCTGAGGAACTAGTCACGGCTGGTCACATCACCAAACCAAAGAAAATAAGCTGGAAAGATAAACAAACCCGCGTGGCAGTAGTAAAAAGACTCGTTGAACTAAGTGGCAAACCCGCAGCAGATCTCTGCCGTGATGATTTCAAGGCAGTGGGCTTAGGTGGTTTAAGCAAACATTATGAAGATTCCCCCTATTTTTCTCTTGTGGAAGCTGATTTGGCATATTCTCCAGCCCAAATTAGCGCGTTCTCAGCTAAATCTGTGTTTCCTGCTGAAAAAGTTTATCCATGGCAAATGCGTGTACGTATCTATGGTGATGTAGAAATCCGTATAGCTGCAGTAAAATGGCTAATTTACACGCTAAAGAAAAATCCAAAAGAGCTAACCACATACGATTTTCAAGATAATGGGCTAAATGGTCTATTGTGTAATTATTATGGAAGTTCTCAGTATAAAGCTCTTGTCGAAGCAGATTTAGCTTATTCGCTGGAAGATATAAAACAATTTTCAGTACAAAAGAAATTCCCCAAAGCTAAAATCTATCCATGGGAACTAGAAAAATCCCCACATATCTATCATGATAAAATTATCCGCGTTGCTGCCACATTATGGTTAGTTCAAACATTGGACAAAAAACCCACTGATATATCTTATGACGATATAAGTAAAAATTTTCCAGGCTTACTCCACAATATCCCACAACAATCTGTCTATCTTGCTCTTAGTGAAGCAGATCTAGCTTATTCAATTGAAGAAATTACTGGATTTTCTGATGCCAATACATTTCCTAAAACAAAGATCTATCCTTGGAATATGAAAGAACAGCCTTCAGTCTATGGAGATAAAACGATTCGCGTTGCTGCAACAAGGTGGCTAATTTCTACTACTGGTAAAAAACCGACCTCCCTGGTCGGTGACGATTTTATCAAATATGGTGTAGCAGCTGTTCTAACTACCTTACCCACAGAATCACCATATCTTGCTCTTGTTGAGGCAGAGTTAGGGTATTCTTTTGATGAAATCCGATCATTTTCTGAAAAGAGAAACTTTCCTTGTGAAAAAAACTATCCTTGGGAAATGAGCAGGACGCCCACAATATATTCCGATCGTTCCATTAGAATTGCTGCTATAAGATGGTTAATCCAGCTGACTGGGAAAAATCACACAGCCTTAGATCGTCAAGATTTCATTAAAAATGGGCTAGAAGGACTTTTCACCCACTACAATGACCCGGTAAAATTCGAATCCGAATTGCACAGTATAAATGGGTAAAGGAATGAGCAGATAATAGCTATTTTAATTCCTCTTTCCCATTTCTTATCACATGCATTGTAATAAGGCGAGGCGGATTGATCCTAATTCAGCTGAAGGTCAAAATATTAAGAGATTTCCCCCAAAACCATTATTCGATGTTGTTCCAGCTGCACTTGATGCAAGGCAGAAAATTACATTTCAACCTGCTTTAGCAAATTTATCTACTACCAATCAACTTTCTACTATAACGGATTTTGAAAAGTGGCTTTCAGTATTTTTTGTTCTAAAAGGTGCCTATAAAATAACCCAAAGAGCTTTCGAGCATTTTCGTACGGTGTTAAGGCATGGTACAGAAAAAGGAGAAGTTGCTAAACACATATCAAGTCTCATCATTGATGGCGCTGCTGCAGAATTACTAGATGAAGGTTATATCGAAAGACCAACGAAATTATCATGGAAACAAAAGGAAACACGTGTGGTTGTAGTAAAAAGACTCGTTGAGCTTACTACTGGAATTCCAGCCAAACTATCCAGTCATCATTTCAAATCAGCCGGTTTATCCGGTTTATTAGATTACTATGGCGGTTCAGTTTATCTCGCCCTCGTAGAATCTGATCTAGCATACTCCATTGAAGAAATCAAAAAACATTCTACAAAAGGAGAATTTCCATCTGCAAAAATATATGTGTGGCAAGCTGGTGGGCATAGTTATTCTGATCCTGAAATCCGTATAGCTGCAGTAAAATGGCTAATTCAAAAACTGATTATAGAACCCGATAAAATACAAATTGAGCATTTTCATGAAAATGGCCTTAGTGCTATGATAAATCATTATTATTCCGGTTCGGTATATGCGGCACTTATAGAAGCTGGTTTTGCCCATTCTTTAGAAGAAATAAGAAGTTTTTCATTAGAAGATAAATACCCTGATGACAAAATATATTTTTGGCAAATGAAAAAATCTCCGAGGGTTTATGGTGAACTTGATATACGTGTTGCTGCAACAAGATGGTTGGTTAAAACCAGTGGCAAAAAAGCAACTGAACTTACCTACGGTGACATGACTAAAGCCCTTCCCGGTTTGCTTCCTCATATCCAACAACAAGCAGTATACTTTGCCCTGGCCGATGCACAACTTGCTTATTCACTTGCAGATATAAGGAAATTTTCAGAAGCAAGAGACTTCCCAAGAGATAAGCTATATCCATGGAATATGAGAAAAAAACCAAAAATTTATGATGATAATGATATCTGCATTGCAGCTACAAGATGGTTAGTTTATGGAAAAGGCAAAAACCCTCGTGAAATAAATAATAATGATTTTGTAACATTTGGTATTTCAACTGTTCTTAGTAAACTACCAAATCGATCAATCTATCTCGCCTTTGTTCAGGCTGGTATAGCATACTCTTTTGATGAGATAAAAAGTTTTTCAGAATATCGGGATTTTCCGAATGATAAGATCTATCCATGGCACATGTCCCGTTCAGCTCCATTATATGGTGATACTCATATGCGTATCGCAGCTATGAGATGGTTAAGTGCTTCTACTGGAAAACCAGTTCAAGAACTCAAAATGGGAGATTTTAGTGGCCAGCATTTCGGGGGATTATTAAGATATTATCGTGCTGATAAGAAAAAACTAGAAGGAGAGCTAGCTCGTGCAAGCTAGCAAAATCAGAAAGACTACATTTTCTTTTCCTTCATTGTCTTGCCGCAGCAGCGATTAGCTGAAACTTCTTTCTTGCATTTACCACAGGAAAGCATCTCGCCTTTCATTCCCATAGGTTCGCCACAGCATCTATTTGACTCCACCATTGATCCGCATCCTGCTTCACATTCCAAAACTGCCATATTATCACCAAACTATAATTTCACTAAAAACTTATAAACTGTTGATTATTTTTCTTCTTCTTTTTTCCGGAATTTCATTTTTGATTTTTTTCTCCTCTGAATTATAATAACCAAGACCTAAAACATAATCACCGAATTTTAAGATTACAAACTTACTTTTTGGTCCAAGATCATAACCACCAAGCCCACGGCCAACTGCAAATTCTTTTGCCTTAGCTTCATCAACACTTATAATATTTTTTGTTGCCAGATGGCCAAAATTTTGTATCATCGCATTTGTTGGGTTAAAACCAGCATCACATGCAGCATAACCAAGTTCACCGTGAATGGTACTTTTCATCAATTCGTTGTTTCCTACCCTTATTCCCTGAGCATAAAAAATTTCTATTCCTCTGGGTAAATTTATGCCAAAATGCCTCTCAAGATATTTCTTGAAGTTTTTTTCACGATTTGTTATGAAAGTCATTCACTCAGCCTTCCTTATTTTAGCCATAAAAAATCCCTCACTTCTTAGGTGTTGGGGATAAACTCTACAGCATTTTCTAAACTCATTCCCATATTCGCTTAAGCCATGTTCATGAGCAAAATCAAATCCAAAATCCACATTTTCAAGGCTTGCAGAAGGAACTGAATCGAGCAGGTTTTTTACTACTTCCTCATTTTCTTCCTTGGCATAGGTACAAGTGGAATAGACAATAGTTCCGCCTGGTTTTAGTGCATCATAAGCACTAAACAGCATTCTTTTTTGTAATGCCGAAATCTTGCTTGAATTATCTGGTTGCCATCTTTCCCATGCAGCTGCTCCACTTCCAAGAGCAGTGCAGGGCGCATCAAGAAGAACTTTACTGAATCTACTCCTCCAGTCCAAGCGGCTTCCGTCCCGGATGGTTACAATGCAATTGAGTATGTTCATCCGGTTTATGGTTGCATATAATGCTGAAATCTTTTCTTCCTTAAGCTCATTCCCCACTAATATGCCCTTATTTTCCATAAGCATTGCTATATGGGAAAATTTTGAACCTGGGGATGCTGCAACATCAAGTACAATGTCCGATTTGTTGGGATTTAAAACCAGGGATGTAAGTATGGATGGTAATGATTGAGGGTATATAAGACCAAGGAAATACTCCCAGGTTTTACCTATTTCAAATCTTTTATTCTCATCAATTTGAAAAGCAGCATCATAGCTTAGTGGTTTTACTGTGATCTTTGAAATCTCCCTAAATTTTTTTGGACTTATTTTAAGAGTATTTACCCTGAAAAAATCATTTTGGCTATAGAATGCTTCCAGGCATTGGTCTGCTTGAGTATAGCTGGATAACCATTCTAAAAATGCCTTCTTTTCCATAGACTAACAGTTGTTCAAATGGATTTATATTTTGGTCATTATCCCACTAATATGATAGTTATTTCTCCAAATAAAATTCCAATAGGAATAAAATTTTCAAAAGCATTTATATCCAGTTAACAGTAGATATCCGTATGAAATACTTAT
>JAHFFJ010000056.1 GCA_023248035.1 Microcaldota archaeon | reverse complement strand
TATCTGTGCTTTTTGTAATTTACCTGAATAATCTATGTAAACTGTCTTTAAATCAGAAAATTCATCTATACCAGTTATTCCAGCTTCTCTTGTGTGACCGGTTTTCTTAACCCCTCCAAAAGGAAGATGAACTTCTGCTCCTATAGTGCTAGAATTTACATAAGTAATGCCTGCATGAATTCCTTCAATTGCTCTCATTGCGTTATTTATGTCTCTAGTATATATCGATGAACTTAGTCCATATTCCACAGAGTTCGCTATCTCAATTGCATCATGAAGACTATCAAATTCTATTATCGCAAGAACCGGGCCAAAGATCTCCTCTTTTGCAATTGTCATGTCCGGAGTTACTCCATCAAAAACAGTTGGCTGGAAGAAAGATCCCTCTCCGTTTGGCATTGCCCCGCCACACAACAACTTCCCCCCATCCGCCTTTCCTATCTCGACGTATTTGGCAGTTTTTTCTTGGGCTTTCTTATTTATTAGTGGGCCAACTTCGGTCTTTGGATCCAAGGGATCACCAAGCCTCATTTTGGATGCCCTTTCAACTATCATTTCAGTAAGTTTTTTCTTCACCTTACTATTTATGAGTACTCTGCTTGCAGCAGTACATCGCTGACCCGTAGTTCCAAATGCACCCCATATTATTCCTTCGGCAGCTAAGCTAAGATCAGCATCTTCCATGACTATTATGGGATTTTTGCCTCCAAGTTCCAAACCTACTTTTTTCAGGCCTGCATTCTTCATTATCCACTCGCCAGTTGTGCGCGAACCTGTAAAAGAAATTCCTTCTATTTCGGGGTTATTAACTATACTTTTACCCACCCTATCTGCAGATCCAGTAACGAAATTAACTACGCCTTTTGGCAATCCGGTCTCTACCATTATTTTCAGCAATTCGTATGCACATAAAGGTGTATCCGAACTTGGTTTTATCACTGCAGTATTGCCGCATATAAGTGCAGGAGCCAGTTTCCATGAAGGTATGGCTATCGGAAAATTCCAGGGAGTTATCATCCCAAAAACACCAACTGGGCGTCTTATTGTCATTGCGAACTTATCTCTAAGTTCACTGGTTGTGGTGTGGCCATACAGTCTTCTTCCTTCACCTGCAAAATATTCAAAAGTGTCTATTGCTTCCTGCACATCGCCAAGCGCCTCTCTTAAGACTTTACCCATTTCAATTGCAACTATCTTACCCAGCCTTTCCTTGTCCCTTCTTAGAAGTTCTGATATTTTAAGCAAAAGTTGAGCGCGATGTGGTGCAGGGGTACTTGACCAGCTTCCAAAAGCTTTCTTTGCAGCTTCTACTGCGCGATCAACATCATTTTCAGTTCCACTAACAAATGCTCCGATAGGTTTGCCTGTTGTGGGGTTAAGGCTTTCAAAATAAGACTCTCCACCTTCCCATTTTCCATCAATATACATGTTGTATTTGGTAATCATAATGCATAATCGCTGATGAGCTTTAAATCCATTCCGACTTCAGAGTTTCTCATTCGATTTTTAAGCTTTGGCGGTTAAGTATCATCATGATTCTACCAAAACAACACCTTGAGGCAGCTAATATATTTGAAAACATTCACCCAAGTCAGTTCCAGCCTTGTGGGATAGACATTACACTCAAAGAAGTCTATCGCTTTATGTCTGCAGGAAAAATCGATTTTGATAATAAGGAGCGTAAAATAAGCGATGTCGAACCTATTCCATACAATTCAGATGATGTTCATTTGGAAGCAGGTGCATACAAAGTTATCTTCAATGAATATGTGAAAATTCCGAAAAACGTTGCGGGTCTCTGCCTCCCACGCTCTTCCCTTCTAAGATGCGGTGTAACCTTAGAGTGCGCAGTCTGGGATCCAGGTTATGAAGGAAGAAGCGAAGCCCTTCTTGTTGTTAGGAACGAGCATGGTGTGGTGCTTAAGAGAAATGCAAAAATTGGCCAGATGGTTTTCTTTAGACTAGCTGAAGATGCAAGTACTGTTTATGAGGGAAGGTACAAGGGAGAGAATAAATGACTCCATCTTCTTCACCTGGATAAAAATCTAACCATCACTTTTTCCAAACTCCCAACCGTCTCCGTTATCTCATAGTTGACCTGTAAAATCGGTATCTTCACCTTCAATATCCTGCTAAGATCTACCGGTGTTCCAGAAACTACTATCTCCGCTCCACTATTGTTTATTGTTTCTGCCAGTTCCTCAATCTGTTTACCATAATATCCCAAAGATGGCACCACATGTTCTAAATGTTCATACTGTTCATATGCCTGTTTTATACTTCCAACAGCGTGCGGTCGAGGGTCAATAATCTGCGCCTTCATTCTTGTTGCATATTCAAAACCAGCTCCTAATTTCATCCCACCATGAGTTACTGTTGGTCCATCCTCAACTACAATCACTTTCCTTCCTTCAAGTTCCATCGCTGGTGCAGTAAGTTCCATTTCGCTTTCTATGATTTGTGCTTTGGGATTAGCTCTTAGAGCATTTTTTACAATCCTTTTTATGTCTGTTGGATTTTCACCTGCCTTGTTTATGAGTATCACATCAGCCATTCTGAAATTAGTCTCTCCAGGATAGTATAACATTTCATGACCCGGCCTAAGGGCATCAGCAATCACAAAATGCAAATCAGGTTTTATGAATGGAATATCGTTATTACCACCATCCCATATTATTACATCTGCTTCTTTTTCAGCAGCTTTCAATATATTCTCGTAATCTATCCCCGCATAGACCACTACTCCGTTTCTTATATGGGGTTCGTATTCCTCTCTTTCTTCAATTGTGCACTTGCCAGTATCTAAATCTTCCAGTGTTGCAAATCGTTGCACTCCCTGCTTTTCCAGTTCGCCATATGGCATAGGGTGGCGAATGACTGCAAAGCGAATCTTTTTCTTTTTCAAAATCTTTGTAAGAGTTCGTGAAAGTGCACTTTTACCAGCCCCAGTTCGAACAGCTGTTATCGCAATTACCTTCTTTTTGCTAATAAGCATGGTTTCTCTTGGTCCAAGAAGAACAAAACTTGCCCCCTTTGCCTGCGCACGGCAAGCTAAATGCATGACATAATCGTGTGAAACATCAGAATAAGAAAAATATACTTCATCTATTTCGTGCCTTTCAATTAAAACTTCCAAATCACTTTCATTGTATATCGGTATTCCTTTTGGATATCTTTTGCCAGAAAGCGTGGCAGGGTAGGTTCTATTGGAAATATTAGGTATTTGAGTTGCAGTAAAGCCTACCACTCGATAATTTTGATTATTACGAAAGAACATGTTAAAATTATGGAAATCCCTTCCCGCCGCTCCTAGAATAAGAACATTTTTCATCGTTTACACTCCCACTATAACTTTTTTAGTCTATAGTGTGTCTTCCAAATATGAGCACCACGAAAGGTTTAGTTCTAATAACTGGAGGCTCGAGCGGTATAGGTTTAGAACTTGCCCGTTGTTTTGCCAAAAATGGGTATTCACTGATACTTGTAGCGAGAAACAAAAAAGAACTTACTAAAGCTGCAAGTTCTCTTGAAGAATACAAGGTTACTGTAAGGCTCATAGTAAAGGACCTCTCACTTCAAAATGCAGCTTTTGAATTAGCAAAAGAAGCAGGTGATATAGATATTCTTGTTAACAATGCTGGTTTTGGCCGGTATGGGTTTTTTTCAGAAATTCCTATTGAAGACGAATTGAATATGATCTCGCTCAATATCTCCACTCTAACTACTCTCACAAAATTATTCCTGCCGAAAATGATCTCTCGGAAAAATGGTAAGATCCTAAATGTAGCATCAACTGCTGCCTTTCAACCTGGACCACTTATGGCAGTTTATTACGCTACAAAAGCATATGTGCTTCATTTTTCTGAAGCTATTGCCAACGAACTTAAGGGGAGTGGGGTTACTGTGACTGCTCTTTGCCCCGGACCAACAAAAACAGGTTTCCAGAAAAATGCCAAAATGGGACATTCCAGCCTTTTTGATGCTGATGCTGCTGCTGTTGCTTTGGCAGGTTATCGTGGCCTTATGAAAGGTAAAACTATCGTAATTCCAGGAATAAAAAATCGGGTACTTACATTTTGCGTAAGGCTCTTTACAAGAAATACAATAACTGCAATTGTTCGGGATGTAAATTCCCGATGGTAAAATCAGACTAATTATTCTCTGATGTAATTAGACGTCAATAATTATGAAGCATCTCCAATCCTTCTCTTTCTTGACTTCAAACATATGCCAGCTCACTGCCTTTGCATCAACAAGAAGTTCATGTTTTTTTTGGTTAATTTCCTCTCCTTTTATGGTGGCCACCAGTTTCCAGTTTCCGGTTTTGAGTTTTGTTATTTTTAGTTTATATTCGCAGAACAAAAGCAGTTTGGCATCTTTGTAGAAAATAAGTTCTTGTAAAAAATCATGCAGAAGTCTTTCCTCATCAACATTTTCAACTGTAAACTTGATGGCGATTTTCGGTTCAATTATTTCCGGATTCTCGACCTGTATTTTAGTTAGGGCTTGGCCTGCACTGATAAACATATCCTCGATCGTTTTGCCAGTTGCTTCGAATGCAACATCTGCTAGCGTAATTCCCTCAATGAATTTGTATGGCATATCACTCAATCCATGATTTTTTATTCCAAGTTTTGATCAAACTTTTAACCGCCAGTTTTTTGGTTCTTTTTATTGCACGTTTTGATCAAACTTTTCCTAAAAGTCTGTTCAGTGCGAGCCTATGGCGAGCGTACTGAACAAAAACCAGTCCCCATCGCCCCTCATACGCTTGGCAAAATTTAGCCTTATCATCGGGGCTTTGGTTCATCCTAAATTTCTATTAGTGTAATATCTTATATTCATTTCAGAATGCACTTCTTAAGTGCATCATGAACCTCTTTCTTGTGTTTCTCTATATTTTTCCCTATGAAAACAATTTCTGTTTTTTGACAGTCAAATTTTTCTAATGTATGGCGGCCTGCAACATAGTTCATTAGGAAAGAGCCCTTATCGGTTAATACAAAACCCTTGCTCCGGTATATTTCCGGAGCTAATTTACCAAGGAATTCCAAAAACATTTTATGTGACATTTTCCCTCCGATAAAATCGAAATACTCAAAATCCACCTTATGGCTATTGTGCGGTTTCTCTGCACGGCTTCGCTCTATTCCAAAAAGCATGGAAAGCGGTACCTTACAATCTATCGTACTCACTATTTCTGCCCGGTCGTTAAGTCCTTTGATACCAAAAATTAGTTTCTCACATTTTTCTTTTCCTATAAGGTCGATTTTGTTTACTATTACCAAATCTGCAAGCTCAATCTGCTCCCGTCCGGTGTGACCTAAGTTCGGGAATCTAATTAATGCATCGCCATCAACTACCGTTACTATAGAATCCAGTCTCACTCCTGCGATATTTTCCACTACATCATGGGCAAGTGCTGCAGGTTCGGCTACTCCTGTTGTTTCTACTACTATCCACTCAGGATTCACCTTCTCAAGTATTTCTGCAATTGCTGCTTCAAATTCACCTGAGAGCGAGCAACACACACAACCGCCAGCGAGCTCGGTCATCTTTATATTTTTGCCTTCAACGACCTTGCTGTCTATGGCAATCTCACCAAATTCATTCATCAATATTGCTATTTTCTTTCCACTCTTATCCGCTATTCGTCTTAGCAGGGTGGTTTTACCAGCTCCAAGATAACCGGTGATTATGGTGATTGGAATTTTCATAGAATAGTACTGGGGTTGTGAGATTTATAACTTTTACCTGCAATTTAGTATTATGCTTACTAAAAAGGAGCAGAACATTTTTGATTCGATAGTTATCCCTAGTGAAAACGACCCAACTGCTCCTGAGTTTCCGCCCGAGTGCCCAAAATTCCCAGCAACACCTACCTACAAAATTAAAGTTCCTGGTTTTACGAATGTCTGGCTCAAGGATGAAAGCAAAAATCCCACCGGAACACACAAAGACCGAATGTCGTGGGAAATGGTAGTAACTTACAAAAATTTCCTACGTGCCAAAAAAGAAGGTATCATAAGCC
>JAHFFJ010000055.1 GCA_023248035.1 Microcaldota archaeon | reverse complement strand
ACTCACTGAATTTCAAACAATTAGAAGGGGACGTTTCGCCGTCCCCTTTACCCCTCACGATTTGGATTCTGTATCCACCTGCTAAAGCAGGTAGGGGTTAGAATCCGAGATTAATCTAAAATCAGAACCTACACGACTATTTCGGATCTTGACTGCTATAGATTGTCTATTTCTGGGATCTTCTGCCCTATAAACAGTACCAATACCACCTCGAGCTATCTTCTCTTTCATAAAATAATCAAAAAATGGTAGTGATTGATGGGGTACACACATAGTACGGGTTAATGTACGGTGAAGATGATCAGTTGTCAAATTACGTTTTGCTAGTCTAAGAGACATAGACATACTCATTTAATAACAATAAAAGAATTAATAAAACAACCTGTCTGAACGCAATATGCCCTCAGTAATAGAAGATTTGGGAGAGCTTGCCAATCCAAAGAAGGCAAAAGTTCTATCAGGATTTTTCAAAACCGGCAAAGGCCAGTATGGAGAAGGGGATATTTTTCTTGGCATTAGCGTACCCAAAATAAGAAAACTGGTAAAAAAATACAAAAAACTGTCTTTAATGGAAATAGAAAAATTACTCATGAACCTCATCCATGAGCACCGTCTTGCAGCTCTTCTTATTTTGGTGGAAAAATATAAGTACGGAACAGTAATTGAACGAAAAGAGATTTTTGATTTTTACCTAAAAAACTTAAAAAAAATAAACAACTGGGATCTTGTAGATTCTTCTGCAGAAAGAATAGTTGGGGAATATCTTTACATTTACTCAAATGAGAAAACATTATACAACCTCGCACGTTCAGATAATTTGTGGGAGAGACGGATTGCGATCATTGCGACCTATGCTTTCATAAAGAAGGGGAAATTCAACGACACGCTTGCGATCGCAGAAACTCTTTTGAGCGATAAGCAGGATCTGATCCATAAGGCAGTGGGTTGGATGCTTAGGGAGATGGGCAAACGGGGAGGCATGAAGGAGCTTGAGGGATTTCTGATGAAATATCACAAAACAATGCCACGGACGATGCTGAGGTATGCAATTGAGAAGTTTTCGAAGGAGAAACGGGAATTTTATATGAGGAGATGAAAATCAGTTTTTCGCCTGCTTCCAGATTGTTTCGAAGAATTTTTTCATTGAATCAACTGCTTCATCATTTTTCACCCTAATTGCAATAGGCTTTTTCATCAGCATCAGGAACAGAACGCTGTCTTTATAGATATAGAGTTCAGTAAAAGTTTCCTGGTGCAGGAATCGAATTTTGTGGAGAGAATGGTTGACGTAGTAACTGTATCGATCCTTACGGGATCGCATATCCTCATTGAAGATGATACGGACTTTGTATCCCCTGGTATTTACCCTCTGCTGATGCTTGGAAAAGAAAATGTCGGCCTGCTCAGGGTGTTTTCCAATACTTGCACCAAAAACAAGACTCTCATCACCTTTACCCATGGAATTTTCAAGTGAGATAAAAACGGTTTTTAGACCCTCCCACCCATAGAATACTTCAACGTCAACTTCCTCATCGGTTTTTTGATATTTTGAAAGGAGAGCGGGCATCAATGAATCAATTATTTCTCTTTCCTTTCGTATATCCTGTTCTTTTTGTTCAAGAAAAGTACAGAGACGCTCCGGGCTTGCAGCACTAAAATGAAGAGATCCGTTTTTTCTGACAGATGACACCAGCCCTTTTTCTGTGAGTCGATTTATAACATCGTAAATTTTAGAGGGTGAAATGCCGGATTTTTTGGCCAGATTGGTGCGGGTGGTTTCTCCTAATTCAAGAAGTGAATCATAGACTTTTACCTCACCCTGTGTAAGGCCAATTTTGCGAAGATCCCGGACGTCCATAATAGAGTTTGAGTGTGTAATAATTATAATCTCACCTTTAGTTGCCCCCCTAGGGGACACTTTTTGATAAATAGTAGGAAGGAGTTATCATAAGTGGTGATAGATATGAATCAAAAAACAATTAGCACGTCGCTACGAGACCGCTCGAAAAGAGTGATGAATACTTCGCACCCCATAGTTCATGAGATAAAAGAAATGATAGCTGAAAGACTATCACAAGGAAAGGAAGTGATAGATTTTTCCCAAGCGATCTTATCTTTCTCGCCTCCACCTCCAGTTTTGGAAGTTCTAAAAAATCTCGACCCTAACGATCCTGAACTTCACAGGCTAGGACGAGTAGGCGGACTCCCGGAACTTAGAGAGGCTGTTGCTGAATATCGCAAAGATGCTTATTGCGAAAAAATAAATGCAAAAAATATTCTGATAACTGCTGGTGCGAACCACGCTTTTTTATTGGCCATTATGACATTGGCCGATAGCGATGGTACAGTTGCGCTCCTTGAACCTTATTTCTTCAACCATGAAATGACAATAGGACTAGCTGGGTGCAATTTGGTCAGTGCCAAGTTAATCGACCACGATCATGGGGAGTTGGAGTTTAAACAGCACAAGGCGTTCACACGCCCATCTTTCTTTACGAGTTCGTTTGATGGTGGAGATCAAAACTGGAGTAATGTAGATGTTCTTGTGGTCACCAACCCGAATAACCCAACAGGAACATACATAGAAGGGCTTGACCGTTTGGAGAAGATGGGAAAATGGCTTGTAGTTGATGAGTCCTATCTTCATTTTGATTACAGAAGGGAACCTAGACCAACTCCCCATAGATTCACGCTTGATCATACGCTGCATATTGGTTCTTTTTCAAAATCGTTCTCTTTGGGAGGATGGCGGGTCGGTTATATAATTGCACATGAGAAATTGATTCCTGAATTAATCAAAGTGCAGGATGCTACGTTAATCCATCCGGCAGTTTTATCCCAGAAGCTTGCACTGGCAGCATTGCAAGACCCTAAAGCGCATTTTGGAGTCATTCTTCCTGAACTGGGAAGAAGACGTGAAGAATTGTTAAAAGGCCTGAAAGCAAGTGGTAAATTTGAAAATATATATGGAGATGGTGCAGTTTTCCTTTTTGTGAAATTGAAAGGAAATGGGTATGATAGCGACTTCCAAGCAATGGGTTTATTAGATGATTTAGGGATTGCAACCGTCCCATGTAGTACTTTTGGAGAACGCGGGCGGGGGTATTTGAGATTTGCTTATGGGATGACTGATGTTGAGCAGATTCAACGTGCCTGTACACTCATGAAAGATGAAACAAACCCAAACACTAGATCAGGAATGAAACACTTATGAAATTCCCACTGAAACTTTATGTCCCCAATTTTTCTGAGCCGAATCCCGAAAAAGAAAAGTGTTCACGCCGAGCCAGGGGCGAGGCCAGTGAACAAAAATGGGCCCACGCGGGTTTTCGTATCTTTTTAGCACGCCCATTTTTGGGCGCTTTTTACTAAAAAGCGCAATCGAACCGCGAGTCTTCGCTGTTCCGAAACTTTTAGGAAAGGTTTCATCAAAACTGACTGTTAATTTTTGCCTTCGGCAAAAATAGTTGCCAGGAACTTCGCCGAGCGAAATTTAGCATTAAAAAACTCCGAAGGAGTTTTAACGAGCCAGTTTTTGATCAAAACTTTTTCCTAAAAAGTTTTGTAAGAGCGACGTCTTAACCATTCTCACTTTTCTTTTGATGAAACTTTTCTTTCCAAAAGAAAAGTTTCGACTATGGGCCCAACTAAGAATAATATTATAGAATAAAGTTAAAAAATAGGACTAAATGTTGTAGTAGGTTTGGAGCTCAAGAGCACTGACCCCTTTAAGCGAATCGCGATGTTGGCGAAGCTTAAGGTCGAGATAGTCACCTAAAAGCTCGCTTGGTAAAAGGCCTTTTAGGAAAGCAGTATCACTTTCAAGAGCAGAAATTGCCTCGTAAAGACTAGAGGGCAGCTCTTTCTCAGTCCTCTTTTTCTTGCTGTCAGTTTCGGTTGGATCACCAGGATCAATTTTTTTCTTGATACCATCCAGACCGGCAGCAGCAACAAGTGCATTTGCAAGATAGGGATTCGCAGAGGTATCCGCACCCTTATAGACAACACGTTTTGCCTCTTTGACATTCTTCTTGGTGCTCGGAACAGTTACAAGCGCTTTGTTATCAGTAACACTCCAGCCCACCTTAAAACCATCAGCAGCTAGTTTGCGGTAAGAGTTTGGTGTTGGTGCAGTAAAAAGTGAAAGCGAAGATGCATGTTCAAGAAGGCCACCGATGAAGTATAACCCACTTTGACTCACTTGACCATAAGCTTCCTTGCCTTCATAGAATATGTTCTGATCAGTAGTTTTCCACATACTCATTGCGATATTAAGCGAGTTCCCTCTTTCACCTTCAACCGGGTAAGGCATGAAGGTAGCAGAGGCATTAACTGCGGTAGCAAGGTTTTTGGCAACAAACTTGAGGGTACTTACTGCATCCGCTGCATATTTGAGCGTTCTTGGAGCAAATTCAAATGTTTGTTGTGCAGTTGGAGAGCGGCCATGACGATGGGAATCAATCAGAACACCAAAACTATCTTCCATAGTTTCTGCAATCTGAGTTCTGGCAGAGTACATTGAATCGTAGGGAGTAGCAGCATATGCTCCAGTAACTTCATTCGAAAGCGGAGATGGACTCCAACGAGCTTCACGCGAATCCATGGTTACTCCAGTTCCCCGGCCTTTGGATATTTTATCTGCAATCGCGTTATCAAACAGGTAAAAATCAAGTTCAGCCCCTACAAGAGAAGTCTTTATACCGGCAGCACTAAGGTTAGTTTCAATTCTTTCTGCAACATACCTTGGATCTTTAAGGAAGCGTTCTTTTTTTGCGGCAGAAATAACATCACAGATAAGCCTTACAGTTGCAGGTTCCCAAGGAAGGCGGGCAAGCGTATCTGGATCAGGAAGAAGAACCAAATCGCCCTGCTCTAAATTCCCGAAAACCTCTGAAAGATCGGCAGCTCGAATACCATTTCCAAAACTTGCCTCTTCCAGCTTACGGTTGGAAACACTCACACGATGAATTTTGCCTTCAAGATCAGAGAACTGAAGATCAATCCAGCGTATTTCATTTGTAGCAATATATTTCATCACATCGTCTATACCAGACAGAAAACCACCTCGGGTTATATATTTTGACACAGAAGGAGAATAAATAGTTTTCGTAGCGACTATTTGCATGATTTACTCCTAGGATAGGAGCATAATTGAGCCAGATAATGATTTATAGTATAGTAGAGACGAGTAGTAGCGAGTTTATTATTATGGAACTTGGAAAATCGATGTTTGGCACATCGGGAATACGGGGAATTTATGGTACAGAAATAACTGAGGATTTAGCCCAAGGAGTGGCGGCAGTTTTTAGCAAAAAACTGGTTGTCGCAAGAGACATAAGAAAAAGTGGCCCAAAACTATTAAAAGCCGTTGCAGCGGGAGTTGGTTCTAATGGGGGTGAAGTGATTGATTTTGGAATTGTACCCACACCCACCCTGGCTCTTGGAACAAAAATCCACCGTATAAGGGGGATTATGCTTACTGTATCCCACAATCCGCCAGAATACAATGGACTTAAACTAATAGAAAATGGAAAGGAGATAGGGAAGGACCTTGAAGTAGAAGTAACATCTAGATACCGATCATGGTCGAAAAAGAGTGGAAGTGTAACGATTTCTCATGATAGTGATATTACCAGCAGGCACATAGAAATGATAGAAGACATGGTTGATGGAAAGGCAATCACGACTAAAAAACCAAAAGTCATAGTTGACTGTAATGGTGCAGCCTGTGCAATAACACCGTATTTGCTAGAAAAATTAGGGTGCAGGGTAATCAGTGTAAATGCTTCTTTTGAATGCTTCAACCGCCCATCTGAACCAAAGGCAGAAAATCTTCCTTACATGAGCAATTTGATCAGGTCAAGTGGCGCGGATTTCGCAATTGCCCACGATGGAGATGGTGATAGGTGCATAGTTTTTGATGAACTTGGTGAGGCACTGCATTTTGATGTACAGCTTGAGATGATGATAGAACACGAACTTTCGGCAACCAAAAACAAAAAAATAGTCTCAACAGTGGAAAGTTCGCTTTCAATAAGGGATGGTGTGGAGCGGGCAGGTGGGACGATCGATATCACACCAGTTGGAAGCACCCATGTCGGTGATAGGATGGAAGAAACTGGCGCAGTTTTTGGA
>JAHFFJ010000015.1:23690-24125 GCA_023248035.1 Microcaldota archaeon | reverse complement strand
ACACTTTAATTTAGAAAAATACACATGGTGATAGTATGGTTTATTTTGAATTTGATGGTTTTGATGTAATTATCCATGAACAAATCCATCCATGCGGAGCTGGGAAATAAATGAAAGTACTCTATTTTCACTCAAGAGATCTTAGGGTAGGTACCTCCCTAAAAACAACAAAAAAACTAAGAGCAAGACTTGGTTCACTTCTTGAAGAGCCATCCATTTCCAATCGTTTGATACGCTCGAGTAATTGTTTACTTACACTTGTTTGTGTTGAAATGACTGATGAGAAACTAGATCTAGTCCCAGTAAAGGACGATGTTATCCGGGCAAAAGCACTTCTAGGAGTTTCTGATATTATTATCTCTGCTTTTGCACATTTGAGTGCTGAAGTTGCATCACCAGCTCTCGCAAGGGATATTCTACAAAAGCTTTTTCTTT
>JAHFFJ010000015.1:17276-23680 GCA_023248035.1 Microcaldota archaeon | reverse complement strand
TCCTTTTGGTTGGGACAAATCATTAGAAATTCACGTACCAGTCCATCACTTCAACGCAGCTTTTCGTAGTTTTAGGAATGATTAATTAATATCTCCTATTCGTGTTGCATTGGTTATGGTACACTCACTTGCCTTCTCCCAGGCCCAGGCAAAAGTTGTGCAGTAATAGTCTATTTTGTACCTTCCAGGATCAAACTTTTTTCCTCCAGCATCGAAAAACTCACAATAATCGTATTGGGTATCTTTCCAACATACCCTGTTCATCTGAAACCAGCCGCTTTTTTCCTGATAAGAAATCATTCCCTGTGCACTTCCGCTTGCAGGATTTATATCAAAATAGAACAGGTCAGGTAGGAATGAAAGTATTATGCATGCAAAGAACAAGAAAATCATAAGAGCAAAAGGTGCCATTACCCAAATAGGTGGTTTATTGTCCATATTATCTCTACCTACAAATTCTTTTTTAATATGTGCTAGGCCCAAAAGATTTCATTTCCCTAGATTTATATACATTCTCCAAGAGATAAAAATATGAGAAAAGTCTTAATTCTGCTTGTTCTTGCAATGATCGTTCATGCGGACTTTCTTACTGAGCGAGTGGACGTGGTGCTCAGTGATATTAAGGAGGATGGCAGTGTCCATGTTCACGAAAGCATAAAATTTGTAATGTTCGGTAACTATTCTAATTCCCTATATGATAGTGGCATATCTAATAACGAGCTTTCTTTCTGGTCAAAAAACACCGGTCTTAAGGATGTAAAGTTCCATGTCAATCCTGGGCAAGTCGACATTCGTGATTTTCGTCTCCGTCCTCAACCACGTACAAAATGTAATCCAATCCAAGGTATATGTCATGGGGAACTTATACTAGACTACCTCGCCTACCCATCATACAACAACACTGACCCAAACCCAGATAGCGGTCTTTTTGCAATAGCAAAATACAAACCACGTACTAAAAGATATACCCTTAATCCGCAAGCGCTTTCGTTTACCACCACGCCGGAAGGTAATGTCATACTAGATGACACAGTCTTCTTAACAGTAAAGCTTCCCCCGGAGAGTGTCACACTTGATATCAATCCCCAGCCGACAGATTCAAACCTAGATCTTCCCTCCCATCTCAACTCTCTTTCCTGGAATGATATTGTGCTTGTGAAATTTTCGCTTATTTTTGATGTTGAAGATAGCATAGATAAGGAGGTTTCTGATTTCTTTGGTAATATAAGCCAATCAATTGCGGATACTATACGGAGTCCAGAAGGTATTGCACTCATCGTTCTCATTATAGTAATTATCGGATCTTATCTCTACATAGTTATGGCAAAAAGGAGGAGTGAAAATGTATAAGGGCGAAGACCAGGTTCTCGGATTACTTTTAAAAAACAAACTGACAGTAACTCAAATCGCAAAAGAAAGCGGTCTTAATGAGGATAGTGTAAGGAGAATAGTCGAATCATTAAAGGAGGGTGGCTATGTTCATATAGAACATAGCGAATCAGCAACTGGCGTGCCTACAAAAGAACTTGATGAATATACAAATTCTCGTTGTTTCCCCGAACATTCAGTGTTTAAGAAAGCCCAAAAAGGACTTTTGGTTTCTGACCTTTCTCCAGTTGAAAAATCAATTGGTATCAGAATAGCTAAGATGAAAGGTTTTATCTCTATAGAAGGCGGCAAACTTGTTCCAACTAAAGGGGAAGATGAAATAAAGCAAGACCAGGAGCGCCTTTTGGAATCAGTTTCTTTGCTTAAGGCCGGACGTCCTGTCGTGCCAGAATTAAGTGAAGAGCTTTTCGATAGGAAACTACTTCAGAAACGCACCATCAAAACTTCACTCATAACCTATACTGGCAAGAAATTTGACTACTCTACGCAAGAGTTCGAGTTGAATACGCCATCAAAAAATGCTTCCATTGGTAAAAACCATCCAATAACCAAAATGACCCAAAAAATACAGGGAATAATGTCCGAACTTGGTTTTGAGGAAATGGAGGGCAACATAATAGAAAGCTCATTTTGGAATTTCGATGCCCTTTTCCAGCCTCAGGATCATCCTGCACGAGAACTTGCAGACACATTTTACATAGAAGGTGAAGAAGCACTTCCAACTGACCGCTCACTCATAGAACGGGTAAAAAAAGCTCATGAAGCTGGCTGGAAATATAAATGGGACCCTAAAGAAGCATCGAAAAGGGTTCTTCGTACCCACACCACCTGTCTTTCTGCACGCGCTCTTGCTTCTATAAAAGACAAAAAACCAAGGAAATATTTTGCGATTGGGCGAGTGTTTAGAAACGAAGCTACTGATTACAAGCACCTCGCCGAATTCCATCAGGTTGAGGGTATAATTGCATGGGAAAATGCCAAATTTACTGACCTTTTAGGAGTGCTAAAAGAATTTTATAAAAAACTTGGCTTTGAAAAAATCCGTTTCAGACCAAGCTTCTTTCCATACACCGAACCTAGTATGGAAATAGAGGTGTTTTTTGAGAAGCGCAAACAATGGCTTGAGCTTGGCGGTGCAGGCATCTTCCGGCCCGAAGTTAGTCTTCCACTTGCAGGTATCTATCCTGTTCTTGCCTGGGGCTTAAGCCTTGAGAGGCCTCTTATGCTTTCACTTGAACTGGAGGATATCCGGGATTTCTACAGGAACGACCTCCAATTTCTCTCATCAAGGTTGGATATATGAAATTACGTACTATACTGTTTGTTGCTGGCATACTCCTACTTGCACTTATCCTAGGCCTTTCTGTAATATTTTTCTCAAGTTCACAAGATCGTTCTAAAGAAAAATCACCATCTACATTTTCCGTTCTTGAAAATGGAACTGCAGGTGGATTTGGCTATGCAGTTTTCACTTATCGTGGAGAAGGAAATATTACTGCGCTAAGTTATCCATCTAAACCAAGCATGAAAATTACCATAATAAACGATAGTCAGGCTATTGAAGCTACAAAACTATCCGAGCTTTTTTATCAACTTAAGCCGCTTGAAAAATATGGCTATTCAATTTCAATTACTGACAAACCATTAATTGGGAGTGGCTTATACATAGTTCCAACTGGTGCCCTCCCATCGTATGCCCTATTTAATCTCCAGCAAAACTCCTCCAATGGTACCATAATCTACATCGGCAGCAAGGATCTAATAGTAAGTAGCGGTATAAAGAAACTCTCATGGTATTCCTCGCTTCAACCCGACCAGCAATCACGTGTAGTGCAATATGAAGGCACTCTGGATAGCCTTCTTGAAAGTAACATCTCTCTTGCTGATGACATACTTAAGAACAAATGGATGGTGCATGATACCCTACCATATTCAGTTTCAGAAAGTGGAACGCGCAGCGCAGTTATCGGTAATTCAGGCTATCTTCGTCTTATCTACGATTTTGATGATCTTCATGGCGTTTATGATTCATCTTATCTAGAAGCTGCAAATCAATCCATTTCCCCATCCCCCCAAAATATTTTCCCATGGGAAAAAGCTTCACTACAGTTCACTCTTAACAAAACCAATGGTACTGCGTTCCTCTCAATAAGGCGCAATGGTAAAATTATCGAACACGAGGAACTTAGAAGAGTAACAGATGAAAATGTCTTCATAAAAAAGCTTGAATATTCTGAACCAGGCGAATATATCCTAAGTGTTGATGATAATTCTGGTGCCATTGCCAGTGGCCTGCTTCATGTGAAGGATGTTGATATAAAATTTTTGAGGAAACAGGGTGTGGCATACTTATTTTCAGTGATGGTTGATAGCAGGCCTCTTGAAAGTTCGGAAGCAATAGTTTCTGTTGGTAATTCTGCAAAAAAGAAGTTTTTCATAAGTGGGGGGGAGATAACAGTCAATGCGAAACTTGAGCAGGGTAAAAATACCTTTAACTTCGAGCTTTCAGGCACAAACATTCCGGTTGTTGTGGAGAATACCCAGGATCCTCTTCCGGAATTTTACATAAAGTATGGTATTCCAGGACTTGCAATCGTAGTTATAGTTTACTTTGGTGCACGTATGACCAGGCGTCCGAGCTATCGGATGCGCTTTGGGGAAAGTGCAAGTTATGTGAGGGAGGAAATTACTCTTCCTATCGAGCGCGCACTAGAAGGCATTTCAAAAATCCGGGAGGATATGAATCTTGGACAGGCACCTATTGCACCTTCTGAATTTACAATTGCCCTAAAACGTTACCTCACTAACGGTGCAGATATAACGGAAGGAAATGTTGAAGAGATATTAAAGAAACTTGTAAGTTCCGGTCATCTTGAAAATCATCGTGATTACTATCAGCTTAAGAATGAAGGCGATGTCCGTAAAAACGTCCTTAGAAGAATGATCCGGGAGAAACTTATAGAAAGTGGGACCCAGTTTAAGGAAAGTAAAGGAAATTTTACTACTAAAGATTTTGAAATCGGGTTCTTTGGTGACAAGTTCACCAAAAAAGGCCTGCTGATAGTGGATGATAAACTTGAAACAAAAAGGATACTCGCAGCTCTTGATGAAAGTGCACGGGCAAGGCTCAAGATAATGCAATCCAATGGTCTCTTGTCATTTGTACCTATAGATAGACTTGGCGATTTCCTGTGAGCTCCACAAGTATAATTGTCATCTTTCTTGTTCTGAGTTCCATACTATTTGCACAAGCTCCGGATACCAAACAAACTTCATCAGATAACATCAAGCTTGGCAAAACTCTAGAAGGTTACTATAATTCTTCTATTGCTCAAAATGATAGTTTAATCATAAAAATTGGCCAAACTAAACAAAACCTATCCATATCACTTTCAGTTGATATAGCCGGCCTTAGCATGATCGCGGATAATTCAACCTATCCTGTGGATGGTCTTTCACTCATAATCGCCAGGGGCTATAAACAAGATCATCTTGTTGCCTTGCCTAGCGAAGGATATTCAGATTTCTTTTGCGATCAGGATTTTTTTCAAAATATAACTGATGAAGTTGCCTGGAGATGCGATTTTGATCTTGATGACTGTGTTGAATTCGAAAATAGTACGCCTGTAATATACGATGTTAATGTGCTCTTTACTTTCAATAATCATTCTGTAAAGACCCCTCTTTATTCTAACATAATCCAGGTTCCACAAGAAATTCTTGATGGCATGCATAATTCATCCGGTCTGGATACACTTAACGTTTCTCTTGATGGTAACGTGACTTTCCTCTACACAATTAATGATCGTGGTTTTAGTTATGGGGAATGCAGCAATTATTACAATAATTTTTCCAAATCATTTCCAATATCGATCAGTCGCTCATTTAAAGTTGCTGGAGAAAATAGGCTTTTTTTTCTCCGTTCTCCAGTACTTGGTGAGCAGTGGTTCAAGAACAATCGTTTCAATACTATAGTGCTATCACAAAGCCCACTTTACTATGCTGAAATTTCACTTGATTCAAAACAGCAAACTCTGAATCTAAGGGATTTTTTTACTACAAAAAATGCTTATGGGCTTAAGGAAGTTTTCTCAGTTTCTAATTGGACATCAACTGATCAATGGTCGGAAAAAATAAATTTGACCAACCCAACTCCTCTCGAACATGAGAACCTATCATTTAGTTACATTTACGAGTTCAACTATTCCTATCCTGGCCTTGTTGGGTGGCATAACCTTTCAATTTTAGTTAATGACATTCGTGGTTCTGATCACTATAATGCGAGTCTTCTTAGCCGGTTTTTGTCCTACAACTCTTCAGTAAGCGAAAATAGGACACCTCTAGATTCATTATCAAGAAAAAGTGCGCCATTTACTTATGATAACCTAAATATTGTTCATTTATCATTAGGAATAATAGGGCTAATCCTACTAATTCCTATAGTTCTACAATTCAAGTTACTTTAATGGTCCTCGTGCAACTACAATTCCTTCTATCTCATCTATTTCGATAATTTCCATGGATTGGGATAGGTATCTTAGAATTAAAAAACTACCCTTCAACATCTGCACATGGATAATCCGTTTGAAGAGCAAAAAGTCAAGCTTAATGCCTATAAAATTGGAATACATAGCGGTAAGGGTGGTGTTGGTAAGACATTCTTATCAGTTAATATTGCCTACTCACTTCAGGCTGTTGGGTATCGTGTTGGTATCCTTGATGCTGATATAGACTGTCCCAATGTGTCAAAGTTCCTTGCACTTAGAACTATCGCCACTAAAGATGGCAACACACTCCAGCCTGCCCTCCACAATGGCGTAAAAATCATCTCAACCGCACTCCTAAACCCTTCAGGCAGTGAAAATCCTATTATCATAAGGGGGCCGGTAAAACACAACATGCTCCAAAGCTTTTTTAGTGCAGTAAAATGGGGGGAGCTTGATTTTCTTGTTATTGATCTTCCTCCGGGAACTGCAGATGTACCTCTTTCCGCGATGCAGCTTTCTGCTCTTGAT
>JAHFFJ010000015.1:0-17266 GCA_023248035.1 Microcaldota archaeon | reverse complement strand
TTGATGGGATAATACTTGTCAGTGCGCCCACCAAAGAATCACTACTCGATACCGCTCGTGCTGCTGCAATGGCTAAAAAACTTAGCGTACCGATTATTGGTTTAGTCGAAAACATGTCTGGTGAGATTTTTGGTTCAAGGGGAGAAGAAGCTGCAAAAAGGCTTGATATCCCATATCTGGGTTCAATACCACTTACTAAAGAAAATGCACAGATAAGCGAGCGTGGTGGGGTGGCATTTTTGGAGAATCCAAATCTAGCCACTATCAGGGATGTACTAATGGAAAAAATAAAGGAAAAGTTGGTTAGATAATTCTGGATAAAAGGCTTTTCAGATGTAAACTATGTACTGAATTTACCTCTTAATGAGTCCAGAGTTTCATTAAGCAATCTGGCACTCTCTTCCATTCGTTCTATTATTTGCTTAAAGGCGTTCTCTGCAACTGTATTTCCTGATTCTCCAACATCCCTTAATATGCGAATAACTGTCAAATCAGGATTAAGTATCAGATACTCTGCTAAACCATTGACCGTTGGATCACTAAATGGCTTTTCTTTCAGGTACATCTTATCAAAAACATCAGTGATCTTTTGAAATAGTGGCCTATTTCTATAAGCACTATTGCGATGGCTATCTGTCTCATAACATTTCGTTAGCAGATCTGCAACATCCCTTCCTTCTAAGGCATGGATAAGCCTTCCAAGAGGAGTAGGATGAAGAACACGTACTAGCTTTGCGCGATCTACCTTGTCTATTATTCCATCCATCGTTTGGAATGTTGCTTTTGTAAGAAATGCACACTCAAAATCAAAAGGCTCTTCGGTAAGAAGAACAAATAAACGCATAATAGATTCATTCGGATAATATTCTTCTACTCGCTTTGGATAAGCTGGGGTCCGCCCTGGATATTCAAATTCAATGCCAGTTCGGTGACAGTGTACTGACCACCCATAAGGTTCTTCGAATAGACTCATGGAAACATGTCCATTTAATCTATTATGCCAAAAAAGGCGCAGTTGTTCTTCGGATTCTGATAGCATCTCCACCAAAGCTTCATTGGTATACACCCCCAATGGATCTTTTTTAGGCTCATATTCAATACGCCTATAACAGGGTGCTCCGAACTGAAATCCCAAATATTCTGATTTTCCTCCACGCATATGTTGGCTGCTCATGATCGCTCTGACTTTTCTCCAAACATCTGGAACCTCTCCTTTTTTTGTGAGAGCACTTGCCCCGTTTTTTAAGCTAATCACTGGAATCACCCCATAAAGTTTCTCGATTGAGTCGCGCTGTCTGTGAAAGATTTCTCAGAACATTACCTTCGTAAGTCCAATCAAACATCGCACTAATTCGTATAGCGGTGTGATCATTGTATTCGCCGCGTCTGATCCAGTTTTCGAAAATCTCTCTTCTTTGAGCTTCGGAAAAGTCTTTTCCCACTGATTTGAGTAAATCCTGTTTTTCCGTACGTTTCCCATAGGGATAACACTTGGTATACTCAACAATTTTATACGCCTGGCTTGGATCGGAAGCTATCAATTCCCTAAAAACTTGAATACGGACACTATCCAAGAAAGTCTCATCAAGTGAATACGTTTCATGTATTCTTTCAGCTTGGGATATATGTTTGCGTAAAGCTATGCGAAATGCAGTTTCAACAGCTTGTTTTTTTGAGCCTTCGTTTTCCCAATTGATATCACCATCGCGGCCACGCACAATACTATATACAAGAGCCTGAATTCTTTCTTCTTGTCTAAGCTCTTCTAGACCAAAAGCTTCTGCAACAAGTTCAATCCGTTTATGGTCTGGCCGGTCGCTGTTTGCAGCAGCGGATCTAAGATCGGCTACAAATTCCCTACCTATATCTTCAAGGCATTTCTCATCCAACGAAAAGTAGGTTCTAAATTCTGGGATAAATTCAACTCCTCGAGATAGAATTAGTTTACGTTTTATTACTTCCAAAACACACTCTAAGAAATCCACACCGTATCGTTGAGCTGAGTTTTTCAATTTTGTTATCTGTTCGTCATAGTATTCACGGTCATTATATGCTGAGGGTTTATCAAACCCCAGCAAATCAGTTACAATATATTCTTTTCCAGCTACTTTGGCAATTTCTGTATCAAGTTTTGCATTAATCGCGGTATTAGCAGCTAATTGAAAATATTTTTTACTAACGTAGTACGCGGATAGTTTTGTTGCAACAGCTTTTGCGGCCTTTTCCCTGCCTGCTGCAGAGGCGATAGCGCAGCTGATGGCCAGTCTATCAGTTAAGGGCATTTTACTTATTGTTCTTGCGCCTCCAAATTTTTGCAGCATTGCTGCTCGTGCAGAGCTTGCGCTAACCTGTTGTTCCATGGGCGTATCACCAATTTTTCTGCAGCAGCTTGAAACTACATACAGTTTTCTGTACCTACTAACACATATCATATACTTAAATATTATTGGTGGTAATTATCACCATAGATTTTTGTCATATAATCAAACGTCGGCAAAAGTTTAATCGAAACCATGAGGTTCGCTTTATATGTACGAATCGATACTTTCAGAACTAGGCCTTAGCCTAAACGAATCAAAAGTCTACGAGACGCTCCTTTCGCTTGGAAGCTCATCAATCGAGCATATTGCGCTCAAATCAAAAGTTCATCGGCGTAATACCTACGATGTTTTAGGGAAATTGCTTGAAAAGGGTCTAATCTCAGAAACGTTTATACATAATCGGAAAGAATACCGCGCCCTCCCTCCCTCAAGATTACTAGATCTAGTTAGTGAAAAGGAGAAGCAAATCCAAACTATCATGCCGGATCTGGAAAAGCGCTTCTCAAGTTACGAGGAAGAGGAGACTGCTTACATGTATAAGGGGATCAACGGATTCAAGCAATACCTAAACGACATATTGGAGGTTGGCGAGACGGTCTATTTCATCGGTGCAAAGGCCTTTTGGCTTGATCCAAGACTCAGGAATTTTTTGGTGAAGTTCGATCAGGAGCGCAGACGAAAGGGAATCAAGTTTATGCATATATTTGATTATGAGGTTAAAGATCAAAAACCTGAAATTCTGAAGCTTGTTGGCAAACCATACAAATTTTTTCCAAAAAATTATTCTAGTCAAACAGCCGTGGATATTTTCGGCGATAGAGTAGTGACTTTTGTTGGAGTCGAAACAGGTCAGCTCGATCAGGAACCAGTGCAGTTTGTGATGAAAAGCAAAAGACTTGCCGATGGATACAAGAAGTTCTTCCAATTCATGTGGGATAGGCTTTGACTAAACAATTTCACATTCAATCCCAAACTTCTCTGCAAAATCAATTATCTTCTTTTTCTGTGCAGCATTAGTTTCATCCTTCAAAACCAGTACTCTCTCCACTTTTTCTGTGCATTTCTCAATCGCCTGCCGAAACATTTTCTCGTCCATCTTTTCTATTGCGTATTTTGGTGCTACATGTGAAATCGCCATTTTTCTTTCCTTCATTATTTGCTCGAATTTTTTTGGATAATGCCCACCACCAACTGCAAAAAAAACTGGAAATTGCTCGCTTTCCTGTGCCGTTGCACGCATTATTGCGTTCGCCATTCCCTCTGCTGCATTACTATCATTCCATTCTTCTTCCCCACTTCCTATTTCTGCAAATATCATGGGACTTTCCCCAGTTGGTCCATGGTGGTCTGCCTCAAGCCCTACTTTCCAGCCAATTTTTTCCGCCTGACTTTTAACTTCTTCAAAAAGTATGCGTAAAAGGTTTGCAGGCGAACAATTGAGTGTTTGTGGATTGCCTCCCATATCTGCAGCAGCCCAGTTTCCAGGAAAATGTACGGTCATTATTTTTTCAATGATTTTGCTTTTGTGAGTACTTAGAACTATGACGCTTTCCGATCCAAAATTAGCAGGAACTTCAAGTACTGTGGGTGCATCACAACCAATCAGCTTTACTGCTCCACACCTCCACTCATCATTTCCAATATTTTTGAAATTGTGATTTTCGATCAATTTTTTTGCAATATTGAAACTTGCGATATTATTTCTTGTAAAGAGTATTATCATATCATCACCATGAAAAAAGTACATGCTATTGGTATAGTGAGATTATCTTCTGCAGGCAGACTTTCTGCAATCATTCCAACTAATGCAAGAGGTAAAGCAATCGCTCCTATAAAATAGAAGCACCCTAAAGATGAAATAAAAAATGCCACCGAACCTTCGATTGTTTTCTTCTTATTGTATGGGATTTTTATCCTACCATACCTTCCAATTATTGTGGAAATTCCATCTCCTATGGCCAAAATAAAAATTATCGCTGCTATTTGATTGATATCGCTAAGAAAAGATACAATAATCAGTGTTCCAATAGCATAACAGGCAGATCCCCAACCAGGAAGTTTTGCACCTGTTCTTTCGAAGCGTTGCTCAAACCACATTACGAAATTGAGAGGAACTCCAAGAACTCTAAGATTTATTAAAAGTGTTCCTATTAGAAGCACGAAAAAAATTACTGCTAGCGCCACTCCTCTTCCGTATAACAATAACATTGCAATAACAACTATTCCAATTATCATGTGGAAGAGCTGCCTTTGTAATTCACTATCCATTGTTGTCACCAATCTTCCAGATCAGGTCGGTTATATAATAGGACACAAGAGCTAATGGCAGAGCGGCAGCTATGTCCTGGAAAACATGCACACCTAAGTTAAGTCTGCTAAAAGCTACAAAAAGTGCAAAAAGCAAGTAAAATGGATAAGTTTTTTTCTTTATGAAACCACACATCAAAGTGAATGCAGCTAATGCATGTATACTTGGAAAAGAATTATCGTAAGGACACCATTCATTACCAATACATGGTCGTGGGTGCGCGAGAAGTTCTTTTATAAAAAGTCCAATAATGATAGCAAAAAAAATCGAAATAACTATCTTTAGCCTTTTTTCATTTCTAGTCTCTCCTAATAATAGAAGCCCTAAAACAATTAAACCGTAAACGAAGTAGTTCCCTATAATCATACTGGCTTCCCTGATTATGGGGTTGTCAACTGAAGCTGCAAAGGTGGTTATGCCATCCATCAGCCCATTTATGTTCCCAAATTTATAAAGTAGAAGGCAGAGAGGCTAAGTATCGAAAGGAGGATGAAATAAATCCCACCCGCAGATTTCCTACCCTCACCGTCAGCTATTGCAGCAGATGAAATAGTTGCATAAATCAAAAGATAGGGTGGAATGATGCCGGTAATCTGCACTATAAAATCTTCTGTTCCAGCACCACCAGCTAAAAATTCTCCACTACCTAGTCCAACAAGGCTTCCAAGCAGATTCAATGTCATTCTCAATATTACCGGTACAAGCACTGCACCCAAAATCAAAGTATATTTTTGCATTCCAAAGAGCTGACTTCGCTCCCGCGTTATCCTCCCGTTTGCAAGCATATCCTCTGCTATAATATTCATCCTGTGAAGGGAATTGGTGCTAAGCATCTGTCTGAGCATTTGAGTTACACGTTTAAGTCCATTAGAATTATTCCTCATCCACAAATCGTCAAAAACATTTTCCATTCTCACATTCATAAGAATCTGTTTTCTTGATTTTCCAGCTTCTTTAGAAAGTACTCCATGTTCACCTTCCTCTAGCATCTGAAAGACCCTACCTATGGGTGTGCCCTTTGGCATTCCACTTACTGAGAAAAGTGCATCGGGAAGAGAATTTTCAATTTCCTCAATCCTGCTCTCTTTTCTATAAGTTGAATATACTAACAAGCAGGCTATTATCGCTCCTAATATGAGGAATAGGAACTGCCATTCCTGGAAAAATATAAAACCAACTAAAAAAACAGCTCCAGGCAGTAAAATGCTAAGATCAAAACCTTTCTCATTGGCAACTGGCACTGTGGATTTAGAAAAAAGCAATATAAGGCTGCTAATAAGAGGGAAAATAACCAATAATGCTACTTCCACTTGCCAGAGTGTAATCTCTATTCCCAGGCCCATCTGTCCAACTATTACATAAACCAGGAAAAACGTTGGTAGTATCGCACTTGCAATTATGAAAAGCAAGCCAAACATCGCGCTTCGTGAACCATAATCTTTCATACGATGCTGCTCTAATGAAAGGAGTTCATCTCCTAACTTTATCATTTCTGTTCCTGAACCTCCGGTTTCATAGGAAGAAATCAAATGAGACGCCACACGTTTTATCATTGGAGAAGAACAAACTGCAAATCCAGAAAAAGCGCGCTGGAAGGAGGTACCGTTGTTTATTTGTTTAGTTATCCGTTCAATTTCATACGAAAGTCTGCCATCTCCTTTAGCTGCAATAATCGCCCTTTCAAGTGGAATCCCAATCTCTAGAAAGATCCCTACACTTCTTATGAAAAAAGGTATCTCCGCTTCAATTTCTTTAGTTTTGTGCATCTGCTCGAGTTTGGGTAGGGCGAGTAAGAAAACAAGCAAAATTGCAAGGTAAAATAAAAAGAAAGGGAGAGTGAGGCCAAAGATAATTGTTACTGGTACCGAAAAAACAAAAGAAAGTAAAAATGAAAGGAAAAGATATTTTTTTGGATTAATACCCAACAATATTAAACTTTTTTCAGAATCTGTTCTGATATTAAGTTCGGGGAAATATTCTGAAATCCGGCCAAGTGCAGAAATGATATTAATCATATCCACCAGTCTCAAGATCATTCTTTCTCTGTTTTATGATGCCATAAATCTTCTCCTGAAATAATTCATAAAATTCTCCAAAATCATTCGGTCCCTTTTCTATAAGTTTCTTCCTTAAGCTTAATTCAGCTAGAATTTCCTTCCTGCTTAGGCCCAGGCTTTCTCCAATATCATCAACTAGTTTTCCTAAAACAACCTTACCATTTTGATAAATTAATTTTGCCCCACCTTCCACTTCTGCAATTTCAACTACTTTCCTAATTTCACGGTTTCTTCTCTTCTTCCTGTCATATACTGACATTCTTCTTTGTATCAATATACAATCTATGCTCCTAAGGTCATTTTCATTTATGCCAAATGAGCGTAGACGTGATAATGCTTCAGTAGCACTTTGAGCATGGAAGGTTGCATAATTACCACGAGCCTGACCGGCAAGTAAGACATCAAAAAGCGCTTCTGCCTCACCCTTACTTCTTACTTCACCGACTATCATCCTATCTGGTCTCATTCTAAGTGAGTCATAAACAAGATCCTTGAGGGTTATACCCATTTCCCTATTCGCAATCATCCTCAACTGGTGTTTGTGAGGTATGTTTATCTCAGGTGTTTCCTCAGTTATTATCACCCTGTCATTTCCAGGAACAAAAGAAAAGAGGCCATTAAGCGTGCTGGTTTTTCCGCTTGCAGTGTTACCTGCAATAATAAGCGATTTGTCAGACTGCATAAGGATGGAAAGTAATGCCATAGCATCACAAGAAATCAGGCTGTTTTTAACCAGTTCATTAGGCGAGAAAGGTTTGGGGCGAAATTTCCTTATTGTTATTTCCCCTTCCGAAACCGGAGGGAGGGAAGCATGAAGTCTCGAGCGATCGGGCAACATTGCATCTAGCCTGGGATTTTGCATGGTTATGTGGCGGCCAAGGCTTCTCCCAAGCCGATTTATCATGTCACTTATTCCTCGTTCGTTTTCAAAGCAGGCATTTACGCTTTTCCAGCCCACATTCCTAATATAGACATAAGCCGGTTTAAGTGGGCCAATAATACTTATTTCTTCGACTTCACTATCGGCTATTATCGGCTCAAGAAAAGCAAATCCATAAATGTGCATGAAAGCGACTTCAGAAAGATAATTCTCCTGTGAGTGCTCTAGATAAATTCCGCTCTCTTGAGCGACCTTTGAAAGTATCCCACTCAAAAGTTTTTCTGTATCGTGTTCGGAACTACTTGAACGTGTTACTTCCTTGAATTTGTGTTCGGTGGCTAAAATTAGTTTTTCTTCATCTTCACTTAAAACTGGTATATTTAGTTTATACTCCCCCTCTCTAAGAATGCGCCATCCTATCATCTCATCCCCCAAATACCTACTCATATTGTTTTTATAAGTCTTATCCTGTCTTATCCTGTTATGAAAATTGCAGTTACTGGTGGTGCAGGCTTCATAGGTTCGCATCTTACAGATTCCCTGCTTTTAGAAGGGCATGAAGTGTTAGTAATCGATGATCTTTCTTCCGGAAGCCTGGCAAATCTAAATCTTTCGAAAGGTAAAATCACAGTTCTCAATCTTGATGTGAGCGATGACCTATCAGATCCACTTAGGGGTGCCGATTGCATTTTTCATTTTGCAGCGGATCCTGATGTTCGCTCCAGCATAAATCCCCAAAAGAGCTTCGAGAGAAATGTAATTGCTACTTTTAATCTTCTAGAATCATCTAGGAAAGCGGATGTCAAAAGAGTGGTTTTTGCTTCCACCTCAGCAGTTTATGGTGAGGCCAAAATCATACCAACACCAGAAACCTATCCAACAATGCCAATAAGCAATTATGGTGCAAGTAAGCTGGCAAGCGAGGGCTATCTTTCTTCATATGCCTCCTGCTATGGCATGAAAACAACTGCACTTAGATACGCTAACATTTTTGGCGAGAGAAGCACGCACGGTGTGATGTTTGATTTTTATCAAAAACTAAAAACCGATCCAACCCGTCTTAAAATACTTGGAAATGGAAAGCAAGACAAATCCTATCTTCATGTTTCTGATTGTGTTTGGGCCACCGTGTGTGCCTGGAAAAAACAACAACAAAATTATGATGTTTTCAATGTTGGAAGCAGGCAAAAAACTACCGTAATCGAACTTGCAGAAATGCTTTGTAATGAACTTGGTGTAAAACCAAAGTTCGATTATACCGGAACTGATGGTGGTGCTGGCAGTTCGGGCTGGGTTGGTGATGTTCGGCTGATGCTTCTTGATAGTTCTAAAATCGAGAAACTAGGCTGGAAAGAGAAAGTTAAGCTTAGAAGCGGTGTCAAAAGCTATGTTTCATGGTTAAAATCTCTTTAGTTCTATGTTGATGTTATGATTGCAGTAATCGTTCAGGCTCGCTCCGGTTCTACGCGCTTACCAGGTAAAATTCTCAAAAAAATAATGGGTAAAACACTCTTAGTCCTTTTTCTTGAACGCATTAAAAAGATGAAAAAAATAGATAAGATAATTGTTGCAACTACTACTCTTACCGAAGATGATAAAATAGTAAGTATTGTCAAAGAGTTTGATTCTACTATCGGTGTTTTTCGTGGCGATAGTGAGGATGTCCTAGATCGCTATTATAAATGCGCCAAAAAATTCGGTGTTGATACCATAGTTCGAATAACCTCTGACTGTCCACTTACTGATCCTAATATTTCCGATGAAGTTGTCGAAAAATTTATTGAAACAAAAACCGACTACTGCTGCAATAACATGCCCAAAACTTATCCGCATGGTTTGGATACTGAAGTTTTTTCTTTTAGAGCACTTGAAATTGCATGGAAAGAAGCAAACGAAAAAAGAGAACGCGAGCATGTTACGCCATATATCCGTGAACATCCTAATATTTTTCGAACTACCTGTATCAAATGTAATCGCAATCTTTCCCATATGCGTTGGACGGTTGACTATAAGGAAGATTTTGAATTTGTCAAGAAAATTTTCAGCAAGCTCTACAAAGAAAATTCGAGTTCTAGCTTTAGTATGGTTGATGTTCTCTCCCTTTTGGAAAAGGAACCAGAAATTTTTGATATAAATAGGAAATATGGAGAATACCACAATCTCATCATTTACTCACCTGCGTATAATGTAGAAAAAAGTCTTCCTGAGCTCTTGGAGCGTCTTTTGAAGATACAAAAAAAACTTTTAGAAACAAATACTGTAATCTCCAGATATATTATTGTTGAAGATGGGAGCTCTGACAAGACCTCTAAAATCCTTCGTTCATATGGGGCTAAGATACCATTCCTTAAGGTTATTTACAAACAAAAAAATGAAGGTGTGGTGAGTGCCTTGTTAGGTGGCATGGCTGCGGCTCTTGAGTGTGCAGAGGAAAAAAATCTTAGCGGGGAAAATACCATCATGATACGGATGGATACCGATCTAGAGCATCAACCGGAGGACCTACCAAAACTTTTGGCACCATTACTATCAAAAGAGTCAAACCTGTCGGTCGGTTACATCCGATTCGATTATCGTCATGGGATTTTTGTAAAACTATTCAATGACTTTATTGGCCCGAGCGAGAGCCGGAGGTTTCTTGGGCTGGAGATCCCGCAGTTCTGCCCCGGCTTCAATGCAATCCGCCTTGACCTTTTCAAAAGGCTCCTTCCTCAACTTCTGGATTTGACCGATGACTTTAGGAAAGTTAGCGGAAAACAAATGGTCAGCCTTGATTTTGGAATACTTTTTCTGGTACGTCGACTGGGGGAAAACATTTATCCATTCCGGCTTAGGTCTATCGAGGATAAATGGGTGAAGCATTCTAATTTCTCAAAAATTGGAAAATATCTAGATTACCATAGTATTACTTCTAAGTTCCTTTCCCACTACGATCAGCCTTAGAAATACTCAAAACGTACTTATGCCCTTGGAATTCAAAAAATGCTGGATATCTTTCATTATCAACTACCCTAAGGAGGTCAAATTGCTCTGCTATCGTTTTATCCGTATCTAAAAGGCTATCTCCGGGCGTTCTTTTCTTATAGAAACTTTCTTCACCTTTTTGTGGTGTTCCCTCCCAATTCGGATATTTTTCTATAAATCTGTTTATCATGCTAAATATTTTTCCGACGAGGATCTCCCTTATCTCTTCTATAAGTTCATGGCCTTCAAGTTCAAAATAATCCCTCATGTAAACTTTTCCGGAATCTATCTTCTCATCTGCTTCGAAAAGTGTTAGTGGTATATGGTTTTTCCCTTCAATAATCTGCCAGGTTACTGGAGACCAACCCTTGCCTTTTGGCAGTTCACTTGCGTGTATGACAATATTATGCGTATTCCTTGACATGATTTGCTTGCTTATTTTTTTTTCACAACTTAGGAAAAAAGCAATGTCTCCTTTTGTAATGCTTTCATGATCGATATAGAAATTTGCATCGCATCTAAGTTTGGGGAGAAATTCTTTGGCATAACTGTTCATCCAGCTGTTTGGATTGTCTCCTACAATAGAAACCTTCATTCTATCATCTCCCAATCAAGAGGGGTTCCTCTCTTTACGTCCTTTTTGGTCCGCTTTCCAATAACATCAGTATAATGCACCGGTGCAAGTCCATTCCCTGGTCGTATCACTTTCATGTTTTCCGGGCTCAGCTTCTCGCCTTTTTTAATGTCCTTAACAACAAATATTGATCGCATAAAGAAACGGTGTTCCCTTGCTTTTTTTCCAAGAGTGTAACTTACTTCACCCAAAGATTCTTCCGCATTTCTCACGGCCTTCACCATATCCTTAAATTCAGTTGGTTCAAGTGAGAATTCTGCATCCGGACCACCATACTTTCGATCCATAATGAAATGTTTTTCTATTATCTTTGCTCCAAGTGCAACTGCCGCTACTGGTGCTGCAATTCCCATTGAATGATCCGATAGCCCACTCACCACGCCAAATGTCTCTTCGATATTAGTTATTGTTCGTAGGTTCATCTCACTATAGGGTGCAGGATAAGCACTGGTACATTTTAGTACTGCTATCTGGTTGTTTGCCTCTCCTTTTATTGTAGCTATTGCGAGTTCTATGTCAGTAAGTGAAGCGAGTCCAGTTGAAAGTATAATCGGTTTTTTGGTAGCCGCAGCCTTTTTGATAAGTGGTATATGGGTTATCTCGAAAGATGCAATCTTATAAGCTGGTATATCAAGCTTTTCAAGAAAGTCCACCGCACTCTCATCAAAGGGACTGGAGAAGAAGGTAAGTCCCTCTTCTTTTGCCCGATCCTTAAGGTCAGGGAACCAATCCCACGGGGTGTAAGCCTCGGCATAAAGGTCGTAAAGCGTTCTGCCCTCCCAAAGCGTTCCCTTTATCCTAAAGTGTTCGTTGTCTGATTTTATCGTTATCGTGTCTGGTGTGTAGGTCTGGAACTTAACAGCGTCTGCTCCTGCAGCTTTTGCTTCTTCTATAAGCTTAAGTGCGTAATCTTTCTTCTGAAGATGATTGCAGGAAATTTCGGCAACTATAAAACACGGTTCAGTATTCCCGACCTTCCTATCTCCTATCTTGATGATCATCTACATACACTCCTTAACCGAATCAATACTTCGTTTTAGTGCATCAACTACCCTATCTATATCATTATCATTCATACCATAATAAAGTGGGAGGGTGAGTATGCGTGAGAAAACCTCTTCTGTAACTGGATAGTCGTTGTCTTTGAAATTAAAATTTTTCTGATAGTATGAGAATTTGTAAGTTGGTATGTAATGAACATTTACTCCAATTCCACTCTCGCGCATTTTTCTAAAAACATGATCGCGCGAAACGTCCTTTGGAAGCAATACTGTGTAGAGGTGCCACGCACTTTCCCGTCCATCAATTATGGACGGAATCTTTAGGTCGGCTATAGAAGATGAAAGTTCATCATTGTACTGTTTTACTATCTCTCTTCTTCTTTTTAGGAATAAGTCTAGCTTTTTCATCTGCGAAAGTCCCAGTGCACATTGCATATCGGTTATGCGATAATTTCTTCCAAGCATGAGCATATCATAAGCATAATCAGCACCTGCAAATTTCTTCTTTGCACCATCGCTTTTGTCTATACCATGGGTGCGAAGTATCCTAAGTTTTTCTGCAAGTCCATCATTATCGGTTGTTATTGCTCCTCCTTCACCTGTAGTTATGTGCTTGACTGGGTGGAAGGAGAATTCGGTCATGTCTGCAAAAGTCCCCACTTTCTTTCCATTATAAGTTGCACCTAAAGCATGTGAAGCATCTTCTATCAGATAAAGATCTTTTTCTTCCGCAAGCTCCCGCAGCGTTTCTATATCGCATGGCTGGCCACCATAATCAACATAAATTATCGCCTTGGTTTTTTTTGTAATTTTTTTCCTGATCTTCTCGGGATCAATATTGCATGTTGCAGATTCTATGTCTGCAAAAACCGGTTTATGGTTATTGTAAATGATGCAGTTGGCGCTTGCTGCAAAAGTGAATGGTGTAGTTATTATTTCACTTCCTTCTGGAAGTTCTAATGCCCCCACTGCGATATCAAGTGCGCTCGTTCCGGAATTAACCGCAACTGCATGCTTTGCACCAATGTAATCACAAATGCTTTTCTCAAATTTTTCCACCATTGGCCCTGTGGTTAGCCAATCACTTTTAAGAGTCTTTACGACGGCGGTTATATCCTCATCATCAACAAATTGTCGGCCATATGGAATTAGAGCCATCCTTCCTTCACCAACATTTTCTTTATCTCATTTTTGTCCAACCACCAATCATTATTGTCACTAGAATAAGTGAATCCTTCTGGTAGTGGCTTTCCATCAACATGCTCATTCCTGTTCCAGAATGGTTGTTCTGGTTCAATTACAAAACTATCATCAAGCTTTTTCGTATGTCTGGCTTCATCTGCTGTGATAAGTGTTTCGTGGAGTTTTTCACCTGCTCTTATGCCTATGATTTTTGTTTTTGCCTTTGGAGCCATTACTTCTGCAAGATCAGTTATCTTTGTACTTGGTATTCTCGGTATAAATATTTCCCCACCCTTCATTGATCCAAGTCCTTTGAAAACAAGATTTACCCCCTCTTCAAGTGTAATCCAGAATCTGGTCATTCTTGAATCAGTTATTGTTAGTTCGCCACTTTCCCGTTGTTTGGTAAATAGCGGTATGACACTTCCCTGGCTTCCTATGACATTTCCATAACGAACACAGCTGAACCTGGTTTTCTTACCCCCAGCATAACTGTTAGCCTGAATGAATAATTTTTCTGCCACGAGCTTGGTTGCCCCATAAAGATTAACTGGCTGCACCGCCTTATCCGTGCTTAAGGCAATTACCCGCCCTACTCCGTTATCAATTGCGGCATCAATTATGTTTTCTGCACCATGTACGTTGGTTTTTATCGCTTCTATCGGGTTGTATTCACATGTGGGGACCTGCTTTAATGCTGCAGCATGAATTACAATATCTACACCATTCATAGCCCTATAAATCCGCTTACGGTCTCGAACATCACCTATAAAAAAGCGCAGTCGGCCATCATTGAAAGAACGTTCCATCTCCACTTGTTTGTGTTCTCCCCTTGAATAAATCCTGATCGCTTTTGGTTTGTGTTTTTTGAGTACCACATCCACAAACTTCTGGCCAAAAGAACCAGTTCCTCCTGTAAGAAGTATTACTTTACCATCAATATCCATCATTTCACCGCTAAACTATCAAAATCTTTGTCGCAATCCCTTTAAAATCCCCGCCAGTGGAATTTTAATCAATTCGAACAATATACTTTTGGGATTCTATGCGAAATATTCAAATGGGTAATAAGATTGTGGGGGATAATCATTCTGCCTACCTTGTGGGTGAAATTGGCATAAATCATAATGCCGACATGGAAATTGTCAAGAAGCTTATCGATCTTGCTGCAATTGCAGGGCTTGATGCGGTCAAATTCCAAAAACGCACCCCGGATCTTGCCGTGCCTAAGGATCAGCGGGATGTTATGCGCGACACTCCATGGGGCAAAATGAAATATATAGATTACCGCTACAAGATGGAATTTGGCGAAAGCGAATACGCAGAAATAGATGAATATTCCAAGTCAAAGAAAATCGCCTGGTTTGCCTCAGTTTGGGACGAAGAGGCAGTAACTTTCCTTGAAAAGTTCAGTACTCCAGCATACAAAATTCCATCTGCTTCACTTACCGACCACGAACTTCTTCATGCAGCTAAAAAGACGGGCAAAGTTGTCATACTATCCACTGGCATGTCCAATATGGAACAGATCAAAGCTGCAGTCAATCTCTTAGGTATGGAAAAACTTATTCTCATGCAGTCAACCAGTACCTACCCTGCTGCAATGGATGAACTCAACCTTAGGGTAGTTCCTGCATTTAGAGAAATGTTCAAATGCCCAATTGGTTATTCTGGTCATGAATTTGAGGTTACACCTTCTGTGTGTGCAGTTGCACTAGGTGCAAATATGATAGAGCGCCACATAACACTTGATCGCAACATGTGGGGAAGTGACCAGAAGGCTTCACTCGATCCTGCCGATCTTATAAGACTGGTGAAGGAAATTCGAGCTGCAGAACTAGCTTTAGGTGATGGAGTAAAGAAAGTTTATGAAAGTGAAATGCCCGCAATGAAGAGACTAAGAAGAAAGTGAGGTAAAAACATGCAACTTGAAGATTTCCTTATTTCTGATAATGAAAGCCTGCTCGAAGCGCTTAAGAAGATAAATTCAAACAAAAAAGGCTTTGTTATTATAGTAGATCGCAATAAAAAACTCGCTGGCACCCTTACTGATGGTGATCTTCGAAGAATACTCATAAAACAATATTCCAATAATAAAATTGCCTCCCCATTTGATTTATCAAAAATTCCACTTTCCAATCTTTATAATAAGAAACCCTCCTCGATAACTGTCACCAGCACCCTTGAGGAAATTGTTGAATTATTTAAGAGCGAGAAAATTGCCTTCCTTCCGGTTGTGGATAAAGGTAAAGTGGTCAATGTCCTTACAAAAAAACAATTTCAAATTCTACTTACTACTGATACTCCAATTTCACTTACTGACAAATCCATTATCAATCTCCAAGAATCCCGTCTTGATTCGGATATCTACGGTAAACCCTGGGGCTATTACAAAAGCCTTTTCACAAGTGAGCATACTCAGGTCAAAGTTCTCCTGGTTCGTCCTGGTGAGGAAACAAGCTTCCAGCTGCATTTTCGTCGTGAGGAATTTTGGGTGGTGGTTAAGGGGAGTGGTCGCATACGTCTCGAACTTTCGAAAAAAAATATCAGTGTTGGTGATTATGTATTTGTTCCAAAAGGGTGCAAGCATCAAATTACCAACACATCGAATGAGAATCTAATAATGGTTGAAGTCCAGCTTGGAGATTATTTTGGCGAGGATGATATTGTTCGTTTTGAAGACAAATACGATCGGCCAATTCAAAAGGTTGATAAAAAATGATCATCGCTTTTGTACCTATCCGTTGTGGGAGTAAGTCAATCACCCATAAAAACATAAAAAATTTCTGCGGTCGCCCACTTATCTATTGGGTTTTGGAAGCGCTGGAGAAATCAAAAGTTGACTGCATCTATGTTGCAACTGATTGTGAGGAGTTCGTAGATATTGTATCTGGTTTTGGATTTTCAAAAATACAAATCTATCATCGTGAGCCAGAAAATGCCCAGGATAGCTCATCCACAGAATCAGTGATGTTAGAATTCTTAAAAAACAAGGAAAATAATAAAGATAAGACTGGCAGTCCGCTTCAGGGTGATGACATCTTCATCCTGATTCAGGCTACAAGCCCTTTTTTGACCAGCACTCACATAGACCTTGCACTCAAAAAATACCTTTCAAAAAAATCCGATTCAATGCTTTCAGCAGTTCGTTTCAAGCGCTTTTTGTGGTCTGATCAGGGTAAAGCAATTAATTATGATTATCGTTCCCGTCCCCGTCGTCAGGAGTTTGAGGGAGCCCTTCTGGAAAATGGTGCGTTCTATATTAATCGCGTTTCTAATATTCTTCGGGACAAAAATCGCCTCTCAGGAAGGGTTGAAGTCTACGAAATGCCGGAATTTACTTATCTGGAAATGGATGAACCTGTTGATTGGGAAATGGGCGAAGCCCTAATGCGTCAGCACCAAAAAGAGAGGGTGTTAGGTTCTTTTGATAGTAAAAAAATCAAGCTCTTTCTTTGTGATGTTGATGGCACCCTTACTGATGGTGGCATGTACTATTCTGAAAAGGGGGAAATCCTAAAAAAGTTCAATACTGTTGATGGTATGGGGCTTTCACTTTTGAAGAAACATGGCATACTCCGGGGCCTAATTACAAAAGAGAATAGTCCAATTTCACAAGAGCGCGGTAAAAAACTCAAGCTTGATTTTGTCTTTATAGGTGTAGATGATAAACTCAATGAAGTCAAAAAACTCTGTAAAAAACTCGGCATTTCACTTCACGAAGTTGCATATATTGGTGATGATATTAACGATCTTGAACTCCTCGAGGCCTGTGGTCTTTCTGCAGCTCCATCTGATGGAAACCCCTACGTAAAGAATCGGGTGGGCATTGTCCTTAGTCGTGGTGGGGGTAAGGGGTGTGTGAGGGAGTTTGTGGATATTATAATAAAGGAAATTCAACTTTAGTAACAATTAACTA
>JAHFFJ010000054.1 GCA_023248035.1 Microcaldota archaeon | reverse complement strand
AAAATAGGACTTTTTCATAAGCCAACCTTTAGGTAGTCAGTAATTGCAGATTTTAAGTCCCATGATGGAGAATAACCAAGTTCAGAGTGCACCTTGAGAAGTGATGCCTGAGTATGATCCTGGTATTTTCCAGAATAGGGATTATCAAAATAATCGATCTCGCTATTTTCGTTCTTTCCCAAGGCATGAAAAATGCAATGGCATATTTCTTTGAACGATGATGCCTTACCTGAACCGGCATTAAAAATCCCGCTTTTCTTCTTTTCAAGTGCGAGAAGATTAAGCTTTACTATATCTTTTACATAGACAAAGTCCCTTTTCTGCTCTCCCCATTTGAAGATACGGGGTTTTTGACCTGCAAGAACCTGATTGGAAAGTTGGTAGATCATCGATGCCATTTTGCCCTTTTTAGATTCCCCAGAACCAAAAACGTTAAAGTAGCGAAGACCAGCAACATGAGCATCTGGATGTGTACTCAAAAATTCCATAACCGCTTCATCGCATCGCCATTTCGAAACTCCATAAATATTAAGCGGGTGGCCCGCGTCATCCTCTTTTTGTGGTGAATGAGAAGAACCATAAACTGCAGCAGAGGAAGCGTAGATAAGTGGGATTTTTTTTAGTTCGACGTATTTGAGCAATGGGAGCATTGGTCCAAAGTTTACATCCATCATAAGTTTTTCATCATAAACTGTGGTATCGGTTATTGCAGCCTGATGGAAGATAGCCTCAGGATTAATTTCACTAAGAGAGTTATGGGAAAGCAAACGTATGTCACCTTCAATTATTTTGCCTTTGAAATGTGTAAGGTTTGATTTTGTCCCAACCGATAGGTCATCAAAAACAACAACTTCATGACCGGCTTGCTCTAGAGCAATTGAAAGGTTGGAACCTATGAATCCGGCACCACCAGTAACGAGAACTTTCATGAAGTGATATCATAACCGATCTTAATATATTTTCCTCTGTAATTAGATGGAGGTGATAATATTCCAAAAATAACCATACTCTATCCTCCAGATGCAACAATAAACGAAAGTATGCTCTTTCCAAGAACCATACCTGCATTTCAAAAACTAACTGAATTCGAACTCGAGATAGTGGGGAGGATAAGCAAGGAAGCATTCAGTAGAGTCTACGCTATGAACACACCCTATCTGGATTTCTTTAACGAGTCTGTTTTTAGTAAAGAAATAACAAAAAAAGACATCGAAGAGGCGGAAGACTACATAGGAATTTCATTTGACTATCTCATTTTTTCCAATCAGAGGCGGTGGAGATGGATAAACAAAAAGGGAGTAAAGGAAAAACTAGCCCGCTACGTTATGACCTGGAGAAATATACTCAGGGGAACTGACATACTTGTAACTTATATGGAAAATCTTTTTTTCATCAACACCGCCGAATTTGTAGCAGAGAAGATGGGTGTGAAGATGATAAAAATTGCACGCTCCGAAGTGGTAAAAAACAGCATGATATTCTGGGATGAAAACAACAATCCACTTTTCAATAGGGAATACCAAAAAGGGGTCCTTGAGAATATGATGGAAAGAACCCGACAGAAAAAAACGGTAAAGATAGATAAGGGTGCAATGAACAACTTTGGAATACTCGCAAGCAAGGTACCGAACATACCAGCCAAAATGAAGACACTCTTTAGCGATCCACGAAACAAGCTTGATGCTGATATTCCCCGTCCGCTGGCGAAATACAAGAGGCTCTTAAGCGTTGGCTTAAGATATTTGATATATCCAAGTTTGCAGAGTATTTTCTTTGAGCATCCAAAGGAAAGTGAAAACTATTTCCTTTATCCTCTCCACTATGAATGGGAAGCACAACTTGCATATAGAGAACCTTTTCTTAATCAGATAGAATTGGCCGGCCAGATAGCAAATTGTCTTCCCGATGATACTTGGCTATATGTCAAGGTACATCCCCATTGGAAAAATGCTGATCAGGGAATACGGGATATAATGAAGCTAAAGAAACATAAAGTAAGGATAATCCATCCAAACGAGAACACTATGGATCTGATAAATCGCTCGCTTGGTGTGATAGTAATAAACTCTACTGTTGGTTACGAAGCCTTAGTACTTGGAAAGCCACTCATAGTTTTGGGACATGAGATCTACAGAAAGGCAGGTATTGATGTCAAGGACATGAACAGCCTTCCGCAGGTTCTTGGAAAAGTAAAAAACAATTATGTAGTGGACAAAAAAGCTTACGAAAAATTCCTTAAGCAATATACCAGCCAGGTCATAACAACTGAAAATTTAGAGGAGATAGCAGCTGAACTGAAAAAAGCAATTGAGTGGAGAATGAAAAATTAATTTTGGAAATTACCTTACCTTCTGACCCAAAAGCCAGAGTAGTTTATCTGTTTGTTTTTGTGACACCTTCATTCTCTTTAAGCCGCTTTGAAGAAGGGATATTTCATCTGGACCAAATGCACGAAGGGCAATTAGTAAAAAAAGATAGAGTAATAACGAGGTAAAAAAGATAAAACCAAATACTGCAAGCTTAACTATATGGGTAGAGAATTGTTCAAGAAGAGGAAGTTGGATGCCGATTGAAGTAAATTCATCCAGAACGCCAAGTATTGGGGCTTTTATTATAACCAAAATGATGAATGCCAAAAGCCCTGCCAGAAGCGGCTTGTAGGATTGTTTGGGGATGTTGAAACCGAAAATCTTTTTTGAATAGTAATAGGTGAGAAGGGCAGAAAGGCCAAGTGAGATTAAGGCAGCGATTGCTGCTCCATTTATGCCCATTGCCGGAATTAGGATGAGATTAAGTATAATATTTACAATTGCCGCAAGACCAATAATTTTAAGCTGTATTCCCAGTTTATGCATGGCTGCAAGCGTACTTCCACAGATGGAGAAGGTCGAGCGAATAAATATAGCTAAAGTAAAGAAGAGCATTACTATCCAGCCAGGAGCATAGCTTTCACCGTAAAAAAGTGTCAGAAGATTCTCTGAGAAAACCAAAAAAAGTATTACTATTGGAAGGGTAGTAAGGACCACCCAATTGAATGATGTGGCAGTTATTTTTGCTACTCCTTTTTTATCATCTTTACCATGAAGCTCAGCTACAATAGGGAAGAAGATACTACTTATAGAGCTTGGAAAAATTAATACCAGATTCGCAAGACCGGTTGCTATGGAGTATATACCGATGTCAATTCTTGATGGGCTAAAATAACCAAGCATGATTATGTCGGAATATTCTATAAGCGAACTAAGCCCTATTACAAGAGAAGTTACAAATCCAAAGTAAATTATTTCCTTACCGAAAGAAATTTTTTCATGAGTATTTAGTTTTTTTTCTTCTTTTGGCCAGGAACGTGTTTCTTTTATGACCCAGTAGAGCCCTATGGGAAGTACGAGCACAAATGATAGTAAAAATCCTGCTGCAAGTGCACCGGAGGAAGGCCCGAGAATATAGATGAGCGGGATAAGAAGGATAAGCTTGAGGAAGCCCTGAATGGAATTGATAAGGTACATATCCTTTATCCTTTTTCTTCCCCTTAGGATTCCCGAACTGATTGTGAAAATCTCGTTAACAATAAGGTAGAGGGATAGGATCTTTAACGCGGATGAAATTTCTGGGGAGTTGATGAGAATGGATATCTGGTCGGAAAGAAGGAAAACTGCAATAGTAAATATTAGTGTGAGAAGTGACCCCCAGGAATAACTCATACGAACAAGTTCGTGAAGTTTTCCGAACTCTTTTTTTCCAAAAAGATAAGGGGTATAGCGACCTATTGCATAGTCTATTCCAAAATCCGTGAATATGAATATTACGCTAATAACACTTAGTGCAAGATAGAAAGAACCAACCTCCGCAGGAACCAGAAGACGGGCGATTAATATCGTATAGAGGAAGGAGAAAAATTTTACCATCACCTGACCAAGAAATGACCAAATTGATGATTTTGCAATTGTTGACTCTGATGACATAAAACAAACTAGCGATTAGCACTTAAAATACCTATTGAGGAGGCTTGTATGGTGAGGATGGGAGGATAGAAAGATAGGCTACCATTTCTTCAGCAACTCTTTTTGCATCAGAATCAGGAAAATCAAATTCATAGATAAGTGGAACGCTAGTTGGTATAAGATGTTTATGATATTTGGCAAGAAGGACGTCCCTTACTTTTTGATCATAAGATTGTTTCGGGTTTTTAAGTATTGCCTCTAGGTCGGGTTGTAAATGCTTAAGATCACGAACGCATTTTGCAACACCATTTTCTGCATAAAAACTATGACCAAAAGTAAGAAGAGGTTTTTCAAAAATTATAGCTTCAATTCCAGTAGTAGAATTGATGGTCACCACACCAGCAGATTTTTTGATAAGTTCAACTGGACTGATGTTTGATTTTATAAGCCTCACATTTCTCAATGCTTTGAGCTTTTTCATTTCAAAAAATGGTGCGTCAGTACAAAGCCAGCTCGGATGAGGTTTTATATAAAGTAGAGTATCACCAGGGAGAGAATCTGAAACTTTTTTCATAAGATCGTATTGGTTGAGGAAATGTTCACCCCACGAAAGATGCGTCTCTTCATCATGGTGTAGTGGAAAAAACAGGAATTTCTTGCTCCAATCAGGAGTTTGAAGGAGCATTGGTACAAAAATTCTCCTTAGCTGACGTATGAAGCGTTCTTTTATACTAGGAATAAGAGGTTTGTAGTTGAGCCGATAACCCTTTTTTGAGGCCTTCTTAAATAGCCTGCTTACATCTGAAGCAAAATAATTTAGAATATTGAATTTTTTTTCGTTTTCTTTAAGCGTATCAGTATTTTCTTGTTTCTTTTTGGAATAGCGTTCAAGGAAGAACAGCTTTGCTGCAGAGATATCTTTTTCATTTATTGGTTTCCAGAAGATTGGTTGGAAGTCAAAATCCCGAATGACAAAGGTCTGACTTGTTCCTGCAGTGCCCAGATTAAGTGGGGTAACGCCAAGTTTTTTTGCAACTAAAATGCTTATTATGAATGGTAGCCTGGAAGCAACATAGGTAGAATAAACATCAACTTTGTTTTTTGTAAAGAATTCTCTAAAGTAAATGACCATTTGAGCAATAAGTTCATAGAATTCATGTAGTTTTTTCATTTGATCATTATAGCCCCGATAAAAGAGATAGTTGTATTGAAGTGCTAGATAGAACGAGTGGCCAAGCCAGTTTTCAGCATCTATTATTTCCTGATCAGTAAGTTTACGTGAAAAAACCGGGTCGTTAAACATATTCTCCTGATCAACTTTACGTTCAAAATCGATTTCATCTTGATAAGAGAGGATTACGGATACTTTGCAAACTGAAGGAATTTTGGCAATAATCTTATCAAAACCTTTTTTTCTGGCTTCACCATAGATAAAAGCTATATGAACCATGGGATATTCCTCTTTAGACTTTGTCAATATAACGATCGATTAATTCTAAGCTAGATGTTTTATTATATTTAGTTTTATGTTAAGATTAAAGAACATATATTGGACGGTGATTCGGGAAAAATATCTGGATAATTGATTACCACAACCGATAAAATACTAACTCTGAGATCAATCACTCGAGTATTAAATCAAAAAGCGGCCCGTGATAAGTTGAAAGATCGGTACTGAAGAATGGTTTGTTCTTTTCCAATTTGGCACGACTCCATTCCCACCATTTTATTGATTCCATTTCATTTTGTTGTTCTTGATTAAATCTTTCTTTTATTTTGGATGCTGGAATACCACCAACAATAGAGTATGGTTCAACGGATTTGGTAACCACTGCCCCTGCGGCAATGATGGCTCCATTACCGATGGTTACACCAGACAATATTGTTGCCCCGTGACCTATCCAGACATCATGCCCTACGGATACTCCACCATTTTTACTCATTGTTGCAGCTTCTTCCTCCCTAAAATTAAATCGAACAGGCTGGGTACTGGGATAAGTTATCGGATGGTTTCTTGTAATTATACGGCATCCCCCCAAAGAGCAAAAGTTTCCAATTGTAGTAGGGTAGTTACGTTCAGAGTTTATTATTGCAGGACCGGAGATATATGAGTATCTTCCCATTCTAAAATAAGGTTCAATAGAGGTCTTTGTGATACGACTTCCTTCACCAAAAGAATAGGAATCTAGTTTATCCAAATTAAGTCTGCTTTCGACATCAAGATTAAGATTTATATGACGCGCTTTAACCATGGTATAATGTAATAGATTCCGCACAT
>JAHFFJ010000053.1 GCA_023248035.1 Microcaldota archaeon | reverse complement strand
TTAGCGAATCTTTCGTGGATAGGAGGGGAGCCAACCAGCCTAAGTTGATCGATATTTCTTGCTACTCTAAGTGAAAAATCAGCAGTTCTACTATCCCCATGAGTGCTTTCAGCAGTAATTCTAAGATTGCCCGCAGCTCGATCAAGAACATCGATTTCAGTATGTATTTGTTTTGGATCTTGAACAATGTGGGGGAGAATTGTTTTTTTTCCTTCTCTAAATGTTTCTGCCATAGTTATACATCTCTGATGTTACATAAAACCCTTTAAAAGGTTAGTCCCAAAGCTCTAGCTATGCTTGAGTTGGAAGAGGCACGAATACTACTAGCTAAACAAAAATATGATGAAGCAGCTGAACTTTTGGATCGCCTTCTTGGGGATTATAAGGAAAATGACGAGGTGTGGTACCTTCGCGGCATGGTCTCATTGAAACTTAGGAGCTATGATTTTGCGCAGGAGTGTTTCGAGCGGGCAATAACGATTTCTCCAAAAGCAGAATACTACCTTTTGCAGGGTCTTTGTCATTTTGAAATATTTGAAATAGAGGATGCAAAGGAAGCACTGCTTAAAGCACATAGCCTTAGGCCAGATGATGCAGCCACTCTTTTCTTTATTTCTATGTGCTGTCTTTTCCTTGATGAACCAATGTCTTCTGAATATCTTAAGAAAGCAAAAGCGGCAAACCCGAAAAAAACTAGGCAGCTTCTTACTAATTTCTACACTATGTTTGTAGAAAGTGACCCTAGGATAAGTGCATCTCAGAAAAAAGCTATAGAAATGAGGATAAAAGGAATATTATGAAACTTATAATTTTATTTTTTATTCTGATTATGTTTGCAGGCTGCATAATACCAAAGAGTAGCGAAGAAACTCCTGCAGATCTGGAAATACGATACAGTTATGGGGCATGCAAAGCGGAGTGGGGACGAACAAATATATTTTTGTACTCAAATGGCAGCGGTATTTATGAAAGTGGAAGCGGACCACTTGATGGTTTGGGGAAATTCGAAAAACAGGAATTTAACAAAAAAATAAATCTGAATGAAAGCGAACTTAGAGAACTTCTTGAAAAAATAGACCAGAGCGGGTTTTATTCTCTCGCTGAGAATTATGCAGATTTGGGTATACATGATGGAAGCTGTAGCTTCATTTCAGTCACCAAAAATAACATAACAAAAATGGTGTCAATAGCAAACATGAAGCCACCAAATGCATATTCAAAGGTAGCTGATCTGATATATAGTACAATGGAAAAATGAATAGTGTACAAGTGAATTGAGAGGTATTTAAAAAACTTAATAGATAATTTGTCCCATGCGGTTTGCTCTTTGCCTTCTCATTGTTATCGTAGTTGTTTTTGCAGAGGTTCCGGAACATAACCCAGATCTAGATTCTAATTGTCCAAAAGGGTTTCAGTGGAGTAAAGGTACTATTTCATGTAAACAGGCAGACTGCCCAGAAGGGGCGGGAAGGACATATACTTATGACTGCAGTTGCGGTGAAGCGTGGGATAAACCGTTTCGAACCTGTTATGACCCTAATCAGCCAGGTTATGCAATAACCTGTGTTGCTGCAGGTGCGAAATGCCCAGGTGAGGAAGCACCAACCCCACAATGCAATTTTGATCGAGATTGTAAGCATGGAGAAAAATGCAATAGTGAAACGGGAAAATGTGAAACCGTTTCTGGTTGCGTTGTAGATAGCGACTGCCCTATTGATTACACATGCAATAATAATGAGTGCAAAGCTACAACTGAATGCAATTCGGATAGCGATTGTCTTGCAGGAAAAAAATGCAATATTGGAACATATATTTGCGAGGATAAATCAGAAAAGGAATGTAACGATATCTCCTGTTTCTTAAATGGCGGCAAATGCATAAGTGACATTTGCGTAGTCGAGAATATGTGTAAAGACTTAGAATGCCCAAACAAATGCGAATATGGGATCAGTAAAAGTGGCGGGACATGCGATGGGAACGGTGGGGTATGCAAATATAGCACTCAGATGGACTGCACAAACGGATGCTCAGATTCTGGAAAACGATGCAGGATAGCAGTGGGAAAAATAACTCTAGTAGATATCGATAACTCCACAAAACCCATCAAAAACGTCCGCGTGGAAGCGGAATGGTACGATGAGCTGGGTAATTTAAAGGAGGGCCTTAATTCACGATATAGCGATGATGAAGGCAAAGTCTACTTCTCCAATGAAGAGCTTGATAAATATGAAAATGGCACCTTTAGGGTAACTGTGGTGTTCGAAGACAAAGACAAGAGTGTGCAGATAGTAGATGGAAGCGGGTTAGGGGCAGCTCCGACCGATGATCAGAGGCTTGCGGCCCCCCTAGCGAACTACACCACCGATCTGGTAATAGAGGACTTCACCAATGACTTTGATGTCAACCTCACACTAAATCATGATGTTACTGAGGCAAAATATGGAAGAGTATATTACCATGCAACAGAAGCAACCGCTTTTATGAAGGAACTTGGAGTTACTCAGAAAAAAACCGAGCGGTTCTATCTTGATGATCCGAACACCAATGGAGCGTACCACAATGCGGGTGGAGAGATTGGAGCTTTGGATAAGGGAATAGTTTATAGTGCTAGAGTTTCAAGTTTCACCAATTCCGAGTCACCCACCAACCGGGAGTGGCATGAGTTTGGCCACCATATAATGTATGAAAGATACGGTTTTCACCTTTGCTGTAGCGCCAAATATGGATTGAACCATGAAGGTTACAAAAATGGCATTTCCATAGATTCATATACCGAAGGTTTTGCGGAATTTATGTCCATGATGATGCTGGATCATTACAAATATCCAAAAAAGAACCTCTATTTCGTTGGAGCTACACCTTTTGATATGGAGATTAATTATAGAGTTTCTTCAAATGTCGGAGGAGTTACTATGGAAGAGATGTCACTTGCCTCGATATATTACGATCTTCTTGATGGAGGAAGCGGGGATGAAGATGGGATAGAACTAAGCAAAAGCCAGATATGGGGAGTTATTGGTTCTAAAAATACTCTCGATGGCCAGAGCAGGTACATCTATAATATATGGGACGCTTATCGCGCGTTTAACCAGACCGACCTACCAGGATTGCATGAAGAATGGGGAAACAACCAGCTTGTGAGCAAACTGGACCGCGTATTCATAAGCCACGGTGTTTACGCCGATAAGAACGGGGATGAACTCTGGGAGCCAGGAGAGGCGGTTGGTTATACCATTAAGGATGGTGTGGCACGAGCGGATGGAGAGACAACAAAGCAGTTCAACCGTGACCTAATACCTGGAAGTTACATAAAACTTGATATTACGGATGAGGTAACCGGATGGGAGATAGATTACTATCCGATCCATGTTAAGGAACATGTAAGCGGTATTGAGGAAGGGGAAGCAGTTGAATATGATTTTGAATTTGACACTGTACCTGAGAATGGAATGATAAACATAAACATGCCACCTGAAGAATATCAGACAACCATGGTATTTTCATTTGGTGATGATGAGAATTATGAGAGAAAGGATGGGTTTGAAATTACAAGCAAAGAATTTTACGATACGCTCAATCCAGGTAATCCGGTTTTCAAAACCTATAGCGGGACATTGAAGGCAAAACCAAAACCAGTTTCGAAACCTGTTTCCATAGATGATTCGGTTCAATTGATTTGTCCTTGTATTCCTACCTTTGTTTTGGTTTTGTTAGGTGCTCTGGTTTCAAGAAAAAGATGATTGAAATATTTTTTAGTGATTTAATGATGGCTGTGGAACTGAAAAGTAAAAAAATCAATTTCAGTCGCATGGATAAACAGATGTTAGTGACAAACGCACAATGCGATTTATTCTCGAAGCTTTTTTTGCATTTCGTTTAACCATACTCTTTCCCTGATAGAATGGGGAGTCACTGTACTGACAAATTTTTGAAGATAATCGGATTTTTTATCCAGCCATTTCTTTTTCTTTAATGAACGAAGATAATCAGGGTTTGCAAGGAGTATCTGGGTGAGTATTGTTTCGTAATGCTTTTTTTTATGGTGTATTTCCTGGAGTTTTTTTGCTGCTGTAGTTTCACCCATAGTACCCTTTCCGGTTACTTTCTTAAGATCACTAATGGCTTTGATTTCTTCGCGATGCAACGGTGTTATTATTGAAATGAATTTATTGATTGGGATCGATATCAGGGAGGGACTTAGAAGAATAAGCCATCCTTCACGGATAAGCATTTTATCAACTTTTTTTAGTATTTCCACGACTTCATCCTTGTGCATTCGCTCTTGGATATAGCCACGAAGGAGAGGGTAGGTAGCAACAAAGGACCGTGGCTCAATATATCCCACCCATTTCCTTGCTGTGTAGATTGCATCCTTTAGCTCTGAACGTAATGATACTACTTCACGAAACCTGGCTACTGCTTCTTTTTCAGGCAGAGAAGCATAGTCAAGCAGCCACGCTTTTTTCACGATAACACTACCGATATCCGGATCATCGGCAAGAGCCTGCATAAGTTCAGGAAAGTATTTGGCGATCGCCCTAAACTCATCTAGGTTAAATAGTAACTGCGTGGTTATTTCACCACTTTTTCTCCTTATTTCTTCCCTAATCTGCTGCATCTCTCTTTTGAGATCGCGATCGTAAACTACATTATAGGTCTTTTCAAGTTTCTGCAACCTTTCTCTTTTAGTCCGGATGAAAGTTGCTGTATCTTCAAGGTAGTCGATGAGCATACTAACCCTTCACACGAGCATATTCCGCTTTCATGGTAAGCGCGTCTTTTTCCATTTTAGGAGTTTCGCATATAACTGTTCCTGAATAACCATTTTCAGCAAGAACTTTCATAAATGGGCGAAATGGCGGTTCATTGTTTGTTCCAAGAACGAAATGGTTGAGTTCGCCCTTATCAGAATAGTTTATTTCAGAAAAATGACAATGGAATTTTTGCGGATAACCAGGAAGCTCGCGTTCAAGAAGGTCGAAGATTTTTTTGTAATCATCTTCACCTTTTATACGGAAATCACCCCTTGCATGAAGGTGTGCAAAATCAATTGCAGGTTCCACCATCTCAACTGATTGGGAGAGTGCTATATTTTCCAGAAGCCCACCAAATGCACTTTTTTTACCTACAGTTTCAGCACCAAGACGAATTTTTATGTTGTGTTGTTTTAAATCCTCAACAATAGATTTGAGATTTTTTTTTGCCTCATCGAAGGCTTCTTTTTGGGAAAGTTTTTGGTAGAAACCAGGATGAAAAACTGTGATCGAACCGCCAGCCAAGGCAGTAACCCTTCCGGCTTCAAAAATATGGCGTTTGGTATTGGCTAATTTGGTTGGATCGTCCGTACAGAGATTTATGTAATAGGGTGCGTGGGAGGAGAGTGAGATTCCAAGCTCTTTTGCAGTTTTGTTAACTTGTGCAGCGGAGTCATCTTTCATCCTTACCCCGTGGACAAATTCCATTTCCATTGCAGAAAGTTTTATTTCTGCACAGTACTTTATGCCATCAAGAGTACCAGAACCAGGGCATTCTAAAGGGATGCCCGCAGGACCAAAACGAATCATGAAAATGATTCTATCAATAGTTATAATAGTTTATTGGATGCAGATCTCAAAAAAGGGAAGTTAGAAAGAACCGTTCTAATGGAGGAAGGTTAGAAAGGAAGTTGGAAAGAAACCTTGATTCAAAAAAGAGGGCGATAGAAAGAACCTGATTGTTCTTTCATTTCAAATAAAAAGGAGATTAGAAAAGAACCTTGGTCCTTTTCAAAAGGAACCATGATCACTTAAAAAGGAGGTTCAAAAGGAACCATTGGTTCCTTTTATTGGCAGTGATGAGAAGCCTGATTACAAACCTCTCCGGAAAGACAATCCTTGTTGTCATCACAGAAACCTACTTTGGCATTGCAATAATGTTTAGAATCACAAACCTGCCATGATGGACAGTCGGTTCCGGTTCCGCAGCGATCCTTGCCATTGGCACAGATGTGTTTGTCGCTGCAAAATTGCCAGGTGTTACATTCATTGTCAGCAAGGCAGAAACCCTGCCTGGCAACGCATTTCTTTGAATCCATATCACATTTGGCATAATCAGGACAGCTACCATCGTTAATGCAGAAACCAACTTTTGCCTTGCAGTAGTGCGTTTTTATATCACAGGTCTGCCAGTTTGTACAATCACCATCAAGATCACAGCGGCCTTCAAGCACATGGCATTTTCTAGCGACTTCATCGCATTGTTTCCAGGAATCACAATCGGTATC
>JAHFFJ010000052.1 GCA_023248035.1 Microcaldota archaeon | reverse complement strand
TACTCACTGAATTTCAAACAATTAGAAGGGGACGTTTCGCCGTCCCCTTTACCCCTCACGATTTGGATTCTGTATCCACCTGCTAAAGCAGGTAGGGGTTAGAATCCGAGATTAATCTAAAGTTTTTTTGCCATGTAGGGTCCTTCGAGATAGTAACCGTGTTTTTGGTAGTAGGCCCTTACACCCACACCGCTTATTATGATCATTTTTTCTTTTCCATTATCTTTTGCTATCTGTTCTGTTTCTTTTAAGAGTGACACGCCCAGACCACGGTGCTGGATCTCACCACTACCTTCTAGGGGAACTTGTGAACCATAGATGTGGAGTTCACGGATAAGAGCAGTTTCTGGAGTCATTTCAGGACGAGCACCGGTAATGTCCGAAGGTGGAAATCTTAAGCGTATAAAACCAGCTATAAGATCATCATCATTTTCGTATGAAAGGAAGGTTTCCTTGCCATTGCTCGCATTATAATCAAAACGCTCAAGTCTGAATTTTGATGGGGAAAGTTTTTTCTTTTGTAAGCCAACTTCACGATAGCGAATTTCTCGTGGTATTATACCTTTCTCACGTATTTTTGCCTCAACAAGCTCCCTCAGGTTGCTTTTTTTCACACCACCATCTATCTTGTTTGCAGGAATATCCCTTTGTATTCGCATAACCCTAACATATTTTGGGATGTATCGGTAGAATTCAGATATTACCTCAGCTGCGTCTTCTGTAGAATATGGTCGATACTCCCCTTTTTCCATCATTTTGTGAAGTACTGTCCCTCCAATAACAAGTGTTGGATAAATTTTCATCATGTCTGGCCTAAAATTCTCATCAGCAAAAAGACGATTTGCAAATTCAATATCTTTTTTTTGGTTTGAACCCGGAAGTCCTGGCATGATATGATAGAGAACCTTAAATGCAGCATCCTTTAGCATTTTGGTAGAGCGAATGACATCGGAAACTTTATGGCCCCGATTCATTATCTTATAAAGCTCATCATCTGCATGCTGAACACCAAGTTCCACCCTTGTCGCTCCATACGAAAGTATTTCATCGATAGGACAAACATCGGGACGTGTTTCTATTGTAAGTCCGATAACTCGATGAGTTTTAGCAGTTTGATTTGCAGATATAGAATCTTCAAGGGAGGATGAACGAAATCCATTTAGGCCATCATAAATGCCCTTTATGAAGGATGTTTTGTATTCTTTATCCATCTCAAGAAATGTACCGCCCATCACTATAACTTCGCATTTATCAGCAGGATGACCGCCCCCTTCAAATTGCTTCACCCTGCTTGATGCCTGCAGGTATGGATCAAAAGCAAACTGACGACCTCGGAGTGCAGCAGGCTCAAAACCAGTGTAGCTTTTTGCAGCAAGTCCGGTAAATGGACAGAAAACGCACCCCCATTTACATGAATCTTGGGGTTTTATCATTACTGCAACTGGTGTCACACCAGAAAGTGTTTTAGTGGGTTTTTTTAGGAGGATTTTTAGTATTTCTGGGGTAATACGGTCTTTTGGAAATGCTTTTAGTATTTGGGGATTTTTAACCATTGAAATTCCGAATACTGTGCATGCTTCACGCTTTAGGTGGTCGAGGTTAGAATCACCTGCAAGGATACGGTTGATGATAAATTCTAGTGCTTCACGATTAGACATTATAGGTAAATGTTGGGCGGGATTTTTATTAATGGCTGATTTTAGATATTTGTGTGCATCTTAGCCAAAGAGATTGGATAGTAAGCCTGCAAATGAGTAAACCGGAGCCTCGAAGATTGGGAACACTACCACTCCATGATTAGTTGCCTTATAGTCACCAAAAAGATCAGAATGAACAGATAACGTGACATTCTCCTCATCTGCGATATTATTACTTGCAAGTGAGACCACTTTTATTGTACTTTGATAGGTTTCCTCTTCATTACTGACAATTTCGTAATAGATTGTCTTTGAACTTTGAGCTGGGATAAATACGGGTTTGGTAAATTGCCATCGCTTAGGACCAGAAGTACTAACCTGGAACACATCACTCGTAGAACCCTTGTTGGTTATTTTTAGTGCAAAACGTGCAGGCTGGCCAGGTCCTGTGTTTATTGAGGATGGAGTAACTTCAAAGTCCATCACATCCCAGGTGATTTGAACTTTTACATTGAGGATTATGTTTCCTAGTTTTTCACCGTCATTCTCGTCAATAATTTTTATTGGGATGGTATAGTTTCCCGGAGGGGAATTAGGATCGGTAGTTATTGTAACCTGAAGGGGATTTTGGTAAAGTTTACTATCTGTAGTTGACCAGCCCTTAGGTAAATTAAATGCAACAGCCTGATCGTATTGCCCACCAATGCCATGTATCCCACCTTCGATTACTTTTGGATCTATAAGTAATGAGATTGTCTGGCCGGGACCGATCTTTCCAACGTCTATAAAATCATTATTTTGAGCATTTGAAATTTGCGGGGAAACAAGATTGATGGAAAAACCGAGAGAAAGCAACAGTGCAAGAGTTATTATGATCTTAGCTAGCATGCCGTTATATTGCAATTAAGGATTAAAAGACTCACTATTTGCCTTTAACTAAATTATCCGACTTTATTCCTGGTTGTAACCACGTACAAACGCCCTTCGTTCTTTATGACGCTTTTCTTGATTAAGTTCAGATGTAACTCTTAGAAATGGCCCACGGCATTCTTTACGTGAAGGAGGTACCCCTTCCTTAAAGTAGGTACGTTCAAAATCCAAGAGAGTGATACCAAAAGGATAAACTTCCGGCGTATAGATGGCATTTCGTCCTGCAGCATCACCCGTAATTATGCCACGAGAATTGCAAAATCTTATAGTCCTACCAAAATCCTGCCATATTTTTTGGTTTGATATACCATCCAGCCTTTTCCCTTCAATCCACCTAAATAATCCGAATTCAAATTCATCAACAAATAACTTTCCAAGTGGTTCAGCTACAGGCACTCCACGTTTCTTCATTTCGCAGGCTTTTTCGATATGATCTGCTTCCCATGGATACATTGCAATAACTGCAATAGCAGATTTTGAAGGTGTTGGAGGATCATACACCCCAGCAAAACTAGGTTGAGCTGATGTGCCATAAGAATATGGCCAGAATACTCCATAGCTATTTGAAAGATCACTAGATAAGATTCCAACAAGACGACACTCGAAAGATGGGTAAACCAAAATACCCGCGTTTAGTTTTGCACGTACCCTAGAGACAAATGCTTCGAGAACGGCAAAGGGCAGTTCAACTTCGCTTTCAACTCTTGAAGCTGGAGTGTAATTTTTATAAGAAACAAGTGTATTCACTACGGATTTTTGTATTAACAAAATTTCCTGTGGAGCTAAACGCTGATTACGATGCAACTGGTGTGATATTGCATGAACAGAATGAGAAAATAGATCAGGCCGAGTTGTAAATATTAAAGGCAGAGCCTTCTCATAACATAAAAAGGGGGCTTGATCTAATGCAAAATTTGTCGCTTGTTCTTCATCTTGATCAAATTCTAGATAGAGTTTCCTTAAAATCAATAAATTTGCCAATAAATCTATAAACAAATTTTTATGTCTATCATCCACCATATTAACATATAGAAAAAAGCGAACTTCCTGACTACCGTAACACGCCAATGAGATGCAACGATGAAGCTCACCCAAATCTAGCTCTTTATCTGGCTTCCCCAATACTACAAAATCCCTGAAATATTTTGAAAATTCGTCTTTTTGAAGAGCAGGGTCTTTAGTTAACGCACGCCTCAACAGTAGTGAGGTGGAGGGAGGCGCATAAATAGAAGGCCTATTTCCTGTCTTTCGTGCTTTATCCCATAAGTGCATATAAATGTTTTTATGTGGTAAGATTTTTAAGTGTATATTTAAGTGTATATAAAATGTATAAGTTTTGGAAGTTGAAGATTGCAGAAACTACAAAAATGCTTCAGCCCCTTTTTCCTTTTTCTTTTGCTTGGCTTCAAAATCAATAGCTTGCTGATGAAGTGGAGCACCTTTCTCCCTTTTTGTGGATTTACGATCACGAACTCTTACAAATGTTGGATAATTCACAGCTTCTCCAACTATTATTGCTTCTCCAACTTTAAGCCCGCTGATACTTTTTGCAACTCTACTATCGATACCTTCAGAACTCATCTGGATGTGATCGAGATCGTTTGGATTAGTAACGCGCAAGATTATGTGGGTATTGCACTGGCTTAATGCAGTAGTACTTAGATTGACCGGACGCTGACTAATTAGGCAAAGCGATGCACCGAATTTTCTTCCTTCACGTGCAATTGTCTCTATTATGCTTCTGGATATTGCTTCACTTTCTTCTGCTTTCTCGCGTGCAAAATTGTGAGCCTCTTCTATTAGTAACAGGAATGGTGGGATTTTATCCCTTTTACGCAGATTAAAAAGACGCCTTGCAACAAGTGATACAAGAATCTGTTTTTTCCTAAGTGAATCAAGAGAACTAAAATCAAGGATAAGAATTTCACCAGGTTTTACATCTGAAAGAAGTCGCGGATTCTCCGAAGTTCGAGTAAGAAAATGATAGCGTTTTAGTTCAGAAAGGCTCCGCTTAAGTGCACGTTTAACTTCATCTTTGGAAATGTCTGCAGAGTCTATAGCTGCTACTAGATCTTTTAGGTTATAGCCTTCTTTGTTTTGATCTTTTAATGTTGTAAGCCCATGACGAAGAACATCACGCTGGGGAGCGGATAGATGAGGTAACCATTCTGAAATGGTTTCTGGTGAGAGTTTCTTTAATGGCATTTTAATTGATGCACCATCAATCACAGTTGTTTTGTTACCAAAAACAGGGTCGTGCTTAAAGCCGAGGTATTCGCCGTGAATGTCAATAAGTACAACTGCAATCCGACCATCTTCAGGCTTTCTTCCAAGGATCTCTTCAAGAAGCACGCTTGAAAGGTGGGATTTGCCTGCCCCGCTCATTGCAAGTATGGCAAGGTGTTTTTGAAGAAGCCGGGTGAGGGAAAGATGAACAGCCACATCATGATGCTCGATACTACCTATATGAATTCCATTATCTTGAAAGCCAAGAAAAGATTTGAGGAGAGTATTGTCCGCGATATCGACCAAAGCACCCGGTGATGGTGGGAGGAAGGCACGCTCGATTTTGGTTCCGTTAAAAACTCCAAGAATTTTCACTACACCAATGATATATTCCCATGAATCAGAAGGAAACTGAGCTGCAATACCAGAGCTGCGTTCAAAATCAGCAACACTCTCCGCACGCTCAAAATAGCGATTGGACTTGAACACTTCTGAGACAAAGCCAAAGAGATGGCCAGAACCATGAGGCACTTGGACATACTGGCCTTTCTTGATGCCTTTTTCGCGAACCACAAAGGAGAATTCCGAAGTGGAAGGAGAATCTTCGGTAGTAATGACTATACCCAGTGACATGTAAAATTATAGTGCAGCGAAAATTAAGAACCTACTGCAATTCTTTTTGATTTAGGCGGTACACCGGATGTTTCAACCCGAACCACAGCTTTGACTACATCTCTTGAACTTAGTGCGGCTCTTGGATTTATCAAACGATCAACAACGACACCAGAAAGTTGAGGAATGTGTATGTGGGGTTCACCTTTCCTTCGCTCTATACTATTAATTTCCAGGGTGTAGTCGGGCTTGACTTTTGCAACAAAGAAAAAACTTGGATTTGGAACGCGTGGAAAGAAGTAAATGGTAGGAGTGGTAGGAGGAGAACCAATTATCTTTACAGAATCACAATTCTGAATACTAAAAAAGCCCAGAGTTTTTAGTGCCTTTCCGTTAGGCGGGTCTGGAACAAATAGTACACCTACAACAGGTTGGGGCGAATCATCGATTCTCATATATGCACTGATAACAAAGGCATTCATAACTAATCAACTCTTTAATCAAAACAAAAAATCATTCAAAAAATCATTCAAAATTTACCCGACCAAATTTTATGAAGAAAGGCTTTTCCTGATCTGGGTTAACAATTGCGATTGCAAGTTCTTTCCTAAGCTTTCCAGCCATGTCCAGAGATGGTAGCAGTGTCTCTGTGCTGCATTTCCATTCCTTAGGAACTACCTCAATAAGGTAATAGGTCTTGTCTTCCCCAGGTCTAAAACCCTTGCGATGAAGACGAAGGTAGGGCGTCCCATCAAGACTTGGACGAACAATATAGCCCCGATCACGGAGATATTTTATCACAATATATTTTTCTTTTGCAAGGCGATCGCTTTTGCATGCCTCATCGAGAAGTTTATCTTTATCCAT
>JAHFFJ010000051.1 GCA_023248035.1 Microcaldota archaeon | reverse complement strand
GTATGAAATACTTATTTAGTTCAGAATCAGTTACCGAAGGGCATCCAGATAAGATCTGTGATCAGATTTCTGACACTATCCTCGATGAATTACTTAAACAGGATAAACATTCTCGTGTAGCAGTTGAAACTGCCACCACTGCCGGTCTCGTTGCAGTTATGGGCGAAATAACTACCAAAGGTTATGTTGAATTTCAAAAACTTGTTAGAGAGGTTGTGAGGGATATTGGCTACACAAAACCAGACTACCTTTTTGATTATCGAACCTGTGGTGTTCTTGCTTCAATAAATGAGCAGTCGCCAGATATTGCACAAGGAGTCAATTCCGATGAAACACATGAGCAGGGTGCGGGGGATCAGGGAATAATGTTTGGTTATGCATCCAACGAGACTAAAGAACTTATGCCATTACCCATAATACTCGCTCATCTTCTTGCAAAAAAACTTGCCGATGTAAGAAAAAATGATTCATTGCCCTACCTTCGCCCGGATGGAAAAACGCAGGTTACTATTGAATATGAGGGTAAAGTGCCAAAACGCATCCATAGCGTTGTTATGGCAGCGCAGCATGATCCAGATATTCACTTGGACAAGATCCGTTCTGATCTAATGGAGAATGTAATAAAGCCAGTCTGTGGCGATTATTTTGATTCACAAACTATGACCCATGTTAATGGAACTGGGAAATTCGTCATTGGTGGTCCTGCTGCAGATACTGGAGTAACTGGGAGAAAAATAATTATCGATACCTATGGTGGTCGTGGTCATCATGGTGGCGGCGCATTTTCAGGCAAAGATCCAAGCAAGGTAGATCGCTCAGGCACTTATATGGCGCGTTACGTTGCAAAAAATATCGTAGCTTCTGGCATTGCAGATGAGTGCGAGGTTCAAATTTCATACGTAATAGGTGTTGCAAAACCACTTTCTATATTTGTGAATACTTTTGGCACAGGAAAAATAACTGATGAGAAAATTGCCAAACTAATAAACGATAATTTCTCTTTCAAACCAGCAGATATGATAAAGAAACTTGATCTCTTAAGGCCCATTTACCGTAAAACAGCCACATATGGCCATTTCGGACGGCTTGAAAAAGAATTTTTATGGGAAAAAATTGATATGGCTAAAAAATTAAGGAATGAGGGGGGTATTTAATTTTTATATTTTCTGATAAAATAGTTCCTTATGAAATCATTTGTATTAGTTCTTTTAGTGGTTTTTTTACTTTCTTTGTTCTTGGGTTGCATTTCTACACCTAATCAAAACAATGAGGTTGATAAGAACTCCTTCCAAGTGATAGTAGATAAAAACCCAGTGGTAGTTTTTGAAACCACAAAAGGTATAATTGAAATTGAACTTTACAAAAAAGAAGCGCCAATAACTGTGGAAAATTTTATCAACTATGTAAATTCCGGGCACTATAATGGTACTATCTTCCATCGTGTAATATCTGGGTTTATGATTCAAGGCGGGGGTTTTGATGTGTCTGGTGTTGAGAGAAAAACCAACCCACCAATTACTCTTGAATCAAAAAACGGTCTTCACAATACAATCGGGATGGTTGCAATGGCAAGAACAAAAGATCCAAATAGTGCAACCAGCCAGTTTTTCATAAACACTGTGGTTAATCCCCCTCTCGATTACTCAGAAAAAAGTCCAGGTTATGCAGTTTTTGGTAAAGTCATATCTGGAATGGATACTGTATACAAAATAGAAGGCTCGAAAACCGGATCGCACGGCTTCTATCAAGACTGGCCAAAAGAAAATATCATCATAACTAATGCTTATATGAAATAGTAAATTGAGATAGTAAAAGTAAATTAGCAAAAAGAAAGCTTTCTAAAAATTATTTTTTTGTAACCTTTTGCTCCTTAAGTACAATCTTAGCCATCATAAATACTACAAAGGCTATTATCACAAAATTTATGAGCGAACTAAGAAATGCCCCCCACTTTATCATAACCGGACCAATATCTAAGGTAGCAGTTTCCCAACTCCCGCTAGGTACCATCACACCTATAATCGGCATAATTATGTTGTTTACCAATGACTGAACTAATGCAGTTGCTGTTGCAGCCATTATGAATGCAACCGCAAGGCCGATTACCTTATACTCTCTCAAAAATTCATTGAATTCTGAAATTATTTGCACCAAATCACCTGTTAAATCTGAGTCTCCCCTATTTAAAAAATTAGCCTTATTTAAAAAATACATGATAAACTTAATCGTAGCAGTTGCCGGTGGAATAGTTGCGATGGTTGTTGGTATGCTTTGGTATGGGCCATTATTTGGCAAAAAGTGGTTTTCACTTGCACATCCGGGTGCTGATTTTGAAAAAATGAAAACAGAAGGCCAAAAAAGTATGATGCCATCTATGGCTATGATGTTCCTTGCAAATGTCGTCCTAAGCGGGGTACTTTCCTACTTTGTAAGTGCAATGGGTGGTGGCTTGTATATTGGCCTGATGACTGCATTTATTGTGTGGCTTGGTTTCATCGCTACAGTTGGACTCAGCAATGTATTGTTTGAAGGAAAACCAAAGGAACTCTATTTACTGAACATGGGATGCCAATTGGTTACGCTACTTATAGTCGGTGCAGTCGCAGGTATCTTGTAATTTTGGGGTAATTTTATGGGACTTAGTAAAAAAGATCTAGGAAGAAAAAAGGCTAACATTAAAGCACGAATAGAAGAACTTGAAGTAAAGGCAAGAATGGATCCGCTTAAGAAAAACCGTGCCGTTCATGATGAATTAGATCAGCTCAAAAAGAAATTGACAGAAGCTAACTAAGAACCAAATTTTATTTAACTTTTTTTAGTTATTTACTTTTTTCCAGACTTAAATATCCTCGAATATTCAGTTTTATCTAGGTTCATCTAAAATACAAACATCTAAATACAAGTTCTGGCACAGTAATGTATGAAAAAACTTTATCCCACATTTTCTTCATCATCTAAATACCGTGGACCTAGCCAAAATACATCCAGACCAACAGGAACTGATTTGAGCACACTCCTAACTGAGGTACTTAAACGAGATAACTACGACTGCTCCTATTGTGGTTTCCATGCAGAAGAATGGCAGACCCTGATCTATCTAGATGGAGATTCAACAAATAATGCAAAAAGTAATCTTACTACAGCCTGTCCGATGTGCAATCTCATACTTAATGCGCCACTCGGTTGCAAAGTGGAATCAATTGTAGAACTTTACGAATCCTCCAGATACAATCAGAATAAGATTGTTCAGATCACAAGGAAGATGCGTTCTCAAGGTAAACCTGATGCCGATATAATAAGATTCTTAGGTCTTAAGGATAAAGTTCCATTCAAAATGAATAAAGAATACCTAAAAGATCTCTTCGCTTTTGTAACTTCATGGAAAGGGTCATGGGGTGGAGTGGAAGAGAGTCTGGCTTTTGGGTATAAGCAATAAAGTAGAAATAGTTAATTATGTACATTCTTATAGATGGAGATATGGGAAATGGCCAAGTAATGACTATTCACCCTAAACTACTTATGTCTGATTACCTATCGAAGTTGATCGATAAGAATACAAAAAATACGGTGGGAAAGAATAAAAATAGTTAAAAATGATAAATTATGTATCTAATATCAGAAAGGGTATCATTAAGTACCCATGACAATTATATATATTAGAAATAAAATATAATGTAAAATAAATTATTGGTGAATATATGGGATATGGAGATCAAGACAGGGAAATGTTCGATGCAACGTGCGCTAAATGCGGGCAGTCATGCCAGGTTCCTTTCAAACCAACTGAAGGAAGACCAGTATACTGCAAGAATTGCTACAAACCAAAATCTAGATTCTAAGATTAGACTAATCTAAGGATCGTTTTTTATTTTTTCTATTAACTTTTTTTAAGGCGATAATATGAGCAAAGTCATCTCTATTTTGGAAGCAGATATGCCACCAGATAAGGCAGCTAAACTCGAAACTAATTTTGCAGAAGGCACACTCGATCCAGGTGTAATCCAGATTTTTCTTATCAAAAACAACAACAAATGTAAAATAATAACTCTTTGGGAAAATAGGGGAGCGATCAATGCAATGAAAAGTAAGGGAACGCCCAAAGCAGTGCTAATGTTTAGATATGCTGGCGTAGAGCCAACATTATTGGTTTACGATGTTGTTAATCAAAAATAAACTATTTTTTAATTATAGTGCGGTATTTCTACTTGAGGTGCTTTTATGGGAAATATTGCATATTTTGAGATACCAACAGATGATATTGAAAGAGCAAGGAAGTTTTATTCTAAGGTATTTGGTTGGGAAATAAAAAATACGCCAATGCCGAATTTGCCTGATTACTCTTCAGTAAATACCGGTAAAGCAATCATCCAGGATGGAATGGCTCAACTAAACATGGGTGGGATGATGAAGCGTATGTTCCCCCACCAGCAGATAACTAATTATGTCCAGGTTGATTCTGTAGATAAAACATTAGAGCTTGTCAAGCATAATGGAGGTAAACAGTGTGGAGAAAGATTGGTTATTCCTTCTGTCGGTATAATTGCTTTCTTGACTGATAGTGAGGGTAACATGTTAGGTCTTTGGGAAGCTGAAAAAAAATTATGAGCCCTATGCACATGGAGTGAAAAGATGACTAAAATCGAAACCGCAACTTTTGGTGGAGGATGTTTTTGGGGTACTGAGGAGCTTTTTCGTCAGATAAAAGGTGTAAAGGAAACTTCAGTTGGCTATATGGGCGGAGATAAGGAAAAACCTACTTATGATGAGGTTTGTAATGACACAACTGGCCATGTTGAAGTTGTTCAAATAACTTATGATCCTTCGATAGTTGGTTATGAGAAGTTGTTATCGGTATTTTGGATGGCCCATCACCCTACTCAAGGAAATGGGCAAGGAAACGATATTGGCTCACAATATCGACCAGTTATATTTTATCATACTAGTGAGCAGAAAAAAATTGCAGAGAAATCAAAAAAAGAGGAACAGAAGAGATACTCTCAACCAATAGCAACCTCTATCGAAGAGGCAGGAAAATTCTGGACTGCTGAAGAATACCATCAAAAATATCTGATGAAAAATCCTGGTGGATACTGTCATATAAATGTCAAGGAAGTTTTGAATAAAGTATAACTATTTTATCGGAATTTTAAGAAAGGGTATTAAAAATCGGATAAAACAAAAAACAATCGTTCTTGTTCCGTTTCCTTTTTCTGACCAGAGTGGGGAGAAAAAGAGGCCTGCCCTGGTTTTAAGTAATGACAAATTCAATGAAGCTTCAGCTGATATTATCATGTGTGCAATAACCAGTAATATCGGAATAGATCATTCCATCGAGATAAAAAAGGATGATTGGAAAGACGGACTTTATTCCGAAAGCTGTGTTAGGTACTCGAGCATTTTTGCACTTGACAAAAAATTGGTAATTAAACCCATTGGACGTTTGAGTGTGGAGAGGTTTGGGGAAGTAAGAAAAAGAATTTTAGAGTTAATCTAAAAGATTAATGGAAATACTAAGAGAGATTGAGAATTATTATTAACTGCATTCACTGGGTTTCGTGAATGAATAGTTTAAGTAAATGTTTAAATATAAGTTATAATATATTATAATTTGGTGGTTGTTTGACAGATGTATTTAAATCAAAAATAAGGCCGCTTGGTTCTTCAGCATGTGTTCTTATTCCTAAAGAGCAGCTTGAGGCTGAAGGCTTAAAGATAGGGGATGAAATTGATGTCGCCATTTTACCTCATAAAAAAGATTTTAGTGGTTTTGGAATGGCCAAGAATTTCAAGATTCCATTTATCCGAGATAAAAAAGTTAGGGAATTCAAATGAAACTTTTAGATACCTGGGTCTGGATTGAATATTTCAAAGGAAGTAAAGAAGGGGCCAGAGTAAAATCTATTATGGAAAAATCAACGGTTTATACCTCGGCAATTTCTTTGGCTGAGATTTCAAAATGGGTATGCCAAAACAATGGAGATTTGGATTTTGCCGTTAAACAGATAAAAACCAACTCGATCATAATCGATCTTGAAGAAATCGTTCTGCTCGAAGCTGGTAAAAATTACGTAGAAGTGCGCAAAATAAAGAATGCAATGGGTCTGATTGATATAATAATTTATACCTGTGCAGATATTCATAGTTTGACGGTTGTAACTGGCGATCCAGACTTTGAAGGATTGCCAAATGTTGAAATGATAAAATAGTTTTAGAAAGGATGAAAGAGTTGTGGAAAAGGTTGATTTGAATGGAAAATAATCGGGATTTGGAGATAAAACGACT
>JAHFFJ010000001.1 GCA_023248035.1 Microcaldota archaeon | reverse complement strand
CGACAACAGCAGAGGTATTAGTTCACATGAGGAAAACGATAAAAGGCCAAGCACTTGCTATTATAGTGTCTGTTTTAACTATGGTAGCTGTTGTATTCGGAGTTGTATTTGCCAGTTCAATATGGGTTAATGTTGGAGCCGACGAAATTGTAGTAGTTCAACATATAGGTGGACAGCTAGACGTGCACACTGATCCTGGTATTCAAAGTCAGTGGATGGGCACGGTTACTCGGTATAAGAAGTCTAGTCAATTCTGGTTTAGCAAGTTTAATGACCAAGGACAATCGAAAGATCAATCAATCCCTGTCAGATTCAATGATGGGGCTATTGCTAAGATATCCGGGTCAGTTAGATTTGATTTGCCAATGACTAGAGAGGACGTTTTAAGATTCCATACTAAATATGGGTCTATGTTAGCACTAGACCAGGAATTGGTTCGCACAGTTATTGAAAAGGCTGTTTACTTATCAGGTACTCTGATGTCAGCCCGTGAAAGTTACGCTGAAAGAAAGAGCGAACTTCTTTCTGCGATAGAAGATCAAACTCTTCTAGGTGTGTTTCAAACTAGTCTTAAAACGGTTAAGACACTTGACCCAGTTACTGGAAAAGATAAGTATACACAGATACCAGAAATTTTAAAGGATAAAGAAGGACATCCAGTTGTTCACGAAGCATCGGCCTTTAAGATTTTCAATATACATGCATATAACTTCTTAATCAATAGCATTGATTATCCTACTAATGTTGAAGAGCAAATTCAAGCTCAGCAAAAAGCTCTCATGGATATTCAAACTTCTCTTGCCAATGGGCGTAAAGCTGAGCAGGATGGAATAACTGCTGTGAAGCTCGGTGAAGCCAGTGCAGCTAAGGCTAAGTGGGACCAAGAAGTTCTGAAATCAAAGGCGGTTACTGAAGCCGAACAACAGAAAGAAGTTGCAAAGATCACAGCAGAACAGCAAAAGGAAGTTGCATTAATTGAGGCAGAGAGGCAAAAGTCTGTCGCACTTACTCAAGCAACCAAAGACAAAGAAGTTGCCTCACTTAAGGCAATAGCTGCTGAATCCTATAAGAAGGAACAAGTTCTTATAGGACAAGGAGATGCTGAGCGAAAGCGTCTTGCACTTCTAGCCGACAATGCAATTCCACAAAAGCTTGAGACATACAAGGCTGTAATGCATGACTTTGCCCAAGCTATCGGGCAGCAGCGTTGGGTACCTTCTGTAGTTATGGGCGGACAAACCAATACAACTACTGCTAGTAACCCGTCACAACAGCTAGTAGAAATCTGGACCGCTAAAGGTTTGCATGAACTCGGACTTGATATGGATATGCAAGCGACTAAGCAAGATCAACAACTTCAAGTTAAAGAGGCTGCTGGTAAGTAGCCAACTATGCAAGGAATCTTAGTCCTTGTATACAAGGAGAGACAGTATGGATATAATCCTATACCCACTATTTAAAATAACATTTTACTATACTTTGGTTGGGCTTTTATTTGCTTTAGGCTATTGCAGATTTTGTCCGCCGAAGGAAATTCTAGGAGAAAAGTCCCCTATACCAAAGCTGGCTATAAATGCTTTAGCTAGTATTATAGGCGAGCGATATCTATGGTGGGTAGCATTCGTTTATACAGTTTTAGCCTGGGCCTATATTCTTTATCAAGAATGTGAGGAAGCGTTTAAAATCATAGCGGATAAGGCTAAGAAGTAAGATGTTAAGAAAGCTACGGGAGTTAAAGGCTAGAACAGTAATAGATCTTAAAATATCAGAATTACGAGAAATAGTACCAGACTATATGCCAATATTTCCAGATGATGCAAAGATAGCTGTAAACTTTTTCGGAGGGGCTAGATATGAAGGAACGCATTTCCAACTACCGCATGCTTTAGTACATTATCTAACTTGGAAATATAAGTTACCGCAACTTAGCTCAGAAGAAACATGCAGAGTATTCAGAAAGTTTGGTATACCTATCTCCGATGTACAGGTTACACGTATTTTAGGAATAGCTGCATCTAATCTTCTCCGATGGACCGCGTTAAATCCTACACTTAAATTAGAGGACTCAGGTGTTAATCCAGCCATCAATTTTATAATTGATGCAACGATAGGAAAATTAGAGAATGGTACCACTCTTGTAAAGAATATTAGAAAACACTATACTCGTGAAGGATTATTAGATAGTATAGAAGAAGTAGTACAAGAGAAAAATACCACACAACAACCACAATAGAGAAAACATTGACAGAGGAGTAAAACATGCCAGAACAGTTACACGTTTTAGGGTCGTTCCCAGTAGTTGATTATTGCCCTAACTGTAAAGGTAAATTATCGGGATTTAATGTACAAGATGAACTTGGACATATACTAGCCATTGTTTCATGTGCTTCATGTAAGTATCAGCACGAGAAGTCATTAGATCAGATTCTAACTAAAGAAGGGGAAAAGCTATTACAAGCTAAAACTAAAGATACCGCTATCTTAGAAAAGATATTAAAAGCAGGTAGAATGGCTTCTTTACTAATTAGTGCCGCATTATGGTTTAGACCAAAGAAGAGGTAGTATATGAGTCAACTACAAAATGTCACAATACTTTTAATTTCATTTTGTTGCTTTGTAGCATCATATTTTATATTCAAAAAAGAATTTTTAGATAAGGCTCCAGAGTATGAGTATAGGAGAATAGGTCTTGGAATATCCGCATTATTCTTTTATTTCTCTGTGCATTTCTTTGCATCATTCTGGTGGCTTACAGGTGTAACATTAGTCCAAACATTTGTATCGGTGTTAACTCATGGCAATTAAGACCAAAGTTGAAGTACCAAAGCTAGATCTCCTTGAACTTGAGTTTAAGGATATGGATGAAATTATGAAAGACCCTGATAAGTTTAAAGGGTTTCTATTTCAACTAGCAATAACAGTGGGTAAAGTCGATAAACAAATGGAAGTTTTGTTAGATGGCATCCAAAAGGATCTTCAGGAAAATAATGGCGATCCAACTAAAAAGGGAAAATCTACTATTCCTGGAGGTAAAGCCGCACTGCAAAATGCTAAGTGGGCATTATCGGAACTTCGCCAATGGGGCCAGTTACTATTTCGTAAAAAATAATATAATATGGGGTAAATACTCATGAATATCATAACCGCTTTTAAGAGGGCAGTTAATAAGTGTACTAATACTGAAGTTAATCATATGGTAAGAGCTTCCATGTATATTGTGGAAGAAAGTCTTCGTAGAGAAGAATTGAAGCTCGCCGGTATTGAAAGATTGAGAAATGAAAAGAGCTCTGAACTAATGTTTTTACAAACAGCACTAGAAGTAATACAAACTAAATTAGAAAAGTGCCAAACAAGACTTAATAATTTTTCAAAAATAACAGATGAAGTAATAGCAAAAGATATTCATAAGTATGAGAAGCGATTTACTTCTATACTAGCATCTATTGAAAAAGTAGAAGCTGAACTTACTGTACTATTGAATAGTATAAATATATGTATAGACTCCATTCTCAATGGACCTGAAAAATAGCCTTATTTGAGGTATAAGACCAATGAGAAGGTTGGGGCCTTCTAGATCCAGAAAGGAGTTGATCATGAGAACCCCAAAGACTTTCAAGGTGCTGTGGTATTCTCGCCACCACCCATTAAAGTCACAACTGGCCGCATTAGCAATGCTTCCAGGCTATGTTGATGGCGATGCTATAGAGCTGGTACTATTCAAAGACCAGAAAGCATCCGTTGAGGAGGTCGTGCGGATGTTGAACGACGGGAAGTTTGATGACCTCGTTACCATTGTGCCACGGACAGTAATGGAAAAATTGTCTGAGTTCGGTTGGGCTCCACTCTACCCTGAGTGTACGCTTGGAACCGAAACAGACCATGAGTTCAAGTACCATGGCAAGTACTTGAAGTTCAAATGGTTTCGCCGCGTGGCTGCGGTAAAACTAGTACTAGAGCCGCCAGTATTAGGTAGGCCGAAAAAGAGCGCCTACCTCACCTATAAGGAGGGGAGCGATGAAACACCATCGGTCGGGTCACTGCTTTTGCGCCCGTTTCGCAAGGCAGTGGTGTAACCTAGTTCCACAGCCCCCCACATCGGGGTGGGGGGTAATTAACCTCGTCGCGCCTAAAATAGGTGCGAATGGAAATAAACTCTCTCGGCACAACGCAATGGGAGAGAATACTAAATCCCGCCAAAGCCACAGAATCTTGAATTCTGTGAGGCAAGAGGAGGGAAATATGAACAACCCATTTTGTGCACATTTTGTGTGCACCGGAAACTCCATCCACGGGTCCGAAAATGGACGTAAAATTAAAACCAAAACCTCACCATTGAAACAACTTCCTGGCGTAAGCCAGAAAGTGAAAAATTTCGTTCCAAAACATTTTTTGGTATAAGATAATTGGTCAGGTGATGTTAATCACCTATAATTTTTCTCATTTCTTTTTCAGTATTAAACTAATTTTAGGAGCGCTATGCCAGACTTCCGTAATATAGATGTAGGATTTGATGGTGAGCTCTTTAAGAGGTACGTAGATTGGCATTTAACGAACTTTCCGTATGAACCGATTTATAATCCGTTCTATCAAACATCTTACGGAAATGATCATATAATAGCTAATCCAACAGAACCCAAAAGTGCTAATCACCAAAAGGCATCAGAGTACTTATTTTCACTATATAATAAACTAACTAGTTCTGGGGATACTAAGTATAGGTTACGGGTATTAAAAGATACTAGTGGATTAGAGGCTTCTGAAGCATATACATCAATAATCCAAAAATATCTAAATGAAAAAGCAGGTATACCCTACTGTGAAGCACATTTACGAAAATTTATTAGATGGTTTAAAAATAAGTTTGGAGTAGACCCAGTATACTGCCCACTTGCCGTCGATGAATTTGCCACTGTGCAAGTGGAGAATCCTAACTCTCCCGATGCAAAAAAATTAGCAGAATCCTCTAACCTATCACTGCAGGCAATGTATGCAATCTCTAAAGCAACTATACAAGATAACATAAATCTTCGTATAGTTGGAGTACCGTATAAAGATGCCTACGATATTCTAGAGAATGAAGATTCTAGGTTTGAATCTTTTAATGAAGTTACACAACGATGGAGATATTCTGTACAATATAATAGAGAGTATATAGTTAAATGTCATAAATGGTGGGAGCAGAGTGGAATAAATGAACCATTTATGAATTATGAAACCCATACGAAAACACTAGATACGATAGTACTTGCGGATACACACACCGCGAGAGAATTACGAAGATTGTATGGAGTAGATGAAAAATTTGATTTACTTTTAGTCGGTTCAGCCGCAACTGATGGTAACGAATTGTTTACAAAATTTGGCACACCAATAACTCACCCCACACCACCTAAACCTACGATAAGAGAGCCTGATATGTCAACAAAACTGGATGTCTTAGGAAATCCATTGCCAGAAGCAGTGGCAACACAAAGTGCTGCCGCAAGTAGTGGCTGGAAGGACGCACTTAAAGGTATTGTCACACCGCCAACCCCGGCAGACTTAATGGATACTAAGTATGTACAAGGGTTAATACACGGTGCAGCTGGAATGATGGCACTTTCCAAATTTCCTGAGATTAAAGAGAAGTTAGATTGGCTCATGGGAGTTTTGAATAACTCCATGGGTGGGGCTATCAAAAACTTCGCTAAAGCATTTATACCGGAAGAGCTATCCGCAATGGCAGTTCAGGCTGCACCTCAGTCTGATGCAACAACTAAAGAAAAATCCGCACCGACTAAAAACCGTGTGAAGGCAGGTAAGTAACATGTCAGATAATCAATTACCAGATCTAAAGAATCCTCTTGGGTGGTTTGCCTTGATTGGGCAATTTGCAAAGCCGCCAACCCCGGACGATCTAATGAACAAACAATATATTCGTGGGGCGGTACACGGAGCAGTTGCAGTCAAAGTTATAGAAAAAATGCCAGTTCTTTGGGGACAGGTTGGCCCTGTTTTAGAGTACGCTGGATCCCTGGCACAGACAGCAATGAAACCTCTTGTTGCACGAGCTAAGAGAGTCACAACTGATGACCTCGGCAAAGTACTTGGTGAGTACGCAGCTTCTGGTGGAAGCATCGAGAGGGCAATTCAAGTAGCTAAGACAATCGGAGAAGAGGTTCCTGAACAAAAGGAACAAGCAGAAGAGCAAGAACAAGTCGCTGAATGAATGTAGCGGTCAAAATTCAAGGAATAGATAGGGAGGTTGTGCTTAAACACAACCGGTTTGTATTCAACCTCAAAAAAGTACCGGGAGAATATGAACGTTTCAAGTCGGATCTACGTCTACATGCGCACGGGTATAAAGATTGGGTTGAAACCCA
>JAHFFJ010000014.1 GCA_023248035.1 Microcaldota archaeon | reverse complement strand
GATCTCCTTTTTATTTGAAATGAAAGAACAATCAGGTTCTTTCTATCTCCCTCTTTTTTGAATCAAGGTTTCTTTTTAACTTCCTTTTGAAAGGAAACTACGTTTCCTTTCTAACCTTCCTCAATTAGAACGGTTCTTTTCTAACCTTCTCAATTTATTTTCAAGTCGTTGGTGTGTACCAAAGGATACAAAAATGAATCTAAAAATACGTCGAAGAAACATTTGTTTAAAAGAACTTAAGTCAAGAAAATGCTGGGATTGAAATGGAAGAAGAAAAAATTGAATTTCCGGCTCTAGAAGGTGTACCAGTAGAAGTGCTTTCCGAAGCACAGAAGATAAAAAAAGGGATATGTCCATCATGCGAAGGAAGCCTTGTTTTCCAGGAAGGATGCAAGGTTTGTTATTCATGCGGATGGGGCGGCTGTGAATAAAAGGAACCAAGGTTCCTTTTGATCCTCCTTTTTTATTAGAACGTTTCCTTTCTAACCTTCCTCCATTAGAACGTTTCCTTTCTAACCTTCCTTTCGAAAGAAACGACAGTTTCTTTCCGGCTTCATTCCATTGAAATTTTCTTTTACAATCTCTTCTCATAAAAGTTTACTACAGTATCGTTTATCCCCAATGGACCAGATTTGATAAATTTATACCCACGTTTGACATAAAAATCATTTAGTTTTTTATTTTTGGAAAGACAGTCAAATCGAATGCAATGTTTTTCTTTCCTGGCCTTATCTTCTGCAAATTCCATAAGCTTGCTTGCAATTCCTTGGTTGTGATGAGAAGGAAGTACTGCAAGTTTCCTTAGATAGAAAAAGTTTGAATCTTTCCATATACCCAGAGCATGCTCCGAGTATTCATGCATTATTGCGATTGTCCCAATAATTTTTTTATTTTCTAAAAAAACGAAAAACTCCCCAGCTCTTATAGTTTGAAGAATTTCTTCTTTTTTTATAGCATTCTGCCAGTTATACATGCCTTGATCAGCAAGCCATGTGGCGCAGGATTTAAGAACGTGCAAAACTGCAACCAAGTCACTTTCTTTTGCCTGAAAGATCATGGTAGTAATAAGAGAGGTAGTTTGAAAAAACTAGCTACGAATAACTAGTGAGGTTGTTTTATGGGATTGAAAGAAATTAAACCAGACATTATAAAAGCATATTTTGAATTCAGTAAGGCAGTTGATAAGACTGATAAATTAACACAGAAGGAAAAGGAGCTTATTTCTGTTGGTGTTGCTCATGCACTACAGTGTAGTTTTTGCATTGAAGATCACGTAAAGAAGGCACGAGTTGCAGGAGCGAGTGAAGAAGAGATTGCGGAGGCCGTTTTGGTTGCTGCAAAGGTTCGTGCAGGAGCGGTTTTGACTTACGCCAAGCATTATGCTTTCAAAGATTAGTACATTCCGCCGGATAATGGATTTATCAGCTGATCTAATCTGCAATCTACTGCGATTTGGATATCTAGTTCATCCGCATCAGTTTTACGACTACGAATTTGGTTTGCTCCATCAGCTTTGAGATGAGCCTCAAGCGCAGACCAATGAGGGTATACGTCCTCATCGGTTAGACCAGTAATACCTAATTTTTTACCATCCCACTCTATTGTCCTGCATAAGAGTTCTGCTCTTTTCCAAAGCGATTTTCCATTTAATTTCAGGGCATTTTGAAGTTCTCGGATCAGATCTTCTTTCGAGAGGATATCTGATTGAGGAGGATCAGTAAGGGGACCGCTCACTTTTAGGGGCTTTATATCTTCTTTAATTCTAGTGGTAACAATCATTTTCAAACACCTCGATTTCTGAAGGAATCGATTTCATCAATAGAATCAAAATTTCGTGCAATTTCGAATGGCATTTCTCCATTAAGCTGGCACTGTAGGTAATCCTGAAGCATCCCTTCAAGATCGTCTAGTGATTTATGAATAAAATATTTTTCCTGGACAGTGTTGAGTATTTTTGAGGAGTGAAATGCCTCCTGGAGTGAAAATTTAATTTTTGGTTTTTGAAGTGCATCTTCGAAGTCTCTTTTACCGGCAAGAAGCCCGGCACCAAAGACTTTCTCTTTACCATCTTCGATTACAAAACTCCATTCCATTGCATGCCACCATAATCGCCCTACCCCTGCCCGAAACTTTTCTTGTGTGGCAAAGTAGCATTTGGCAAAAAGCTTGGTTATGCGAGCGGTTTGAGCATCACCCATTAATGGCAAATGGCCAAAGTATTCATGAAACAGATCCGGGAACGGAGTAAAATCCAGCTCGTGCTTTTTCCTTATATAGGTGGTCGCGGGGAATGTCTTCTTTGAGAGGGCACTAAACCACCCATCGCTATTAAGGAACTCTTTTTCAGCATTGAATATTTTCCAGCCAGTTAGTTTCTCGAGCTTGTTGCTCACAGCAGCTTGATTTGGAACGGTTTTAGGATTAAGTTCGAGCGCTTTGAGACCCTCTGCCCATTCCTTACAGGGCATATCACCTAGTAACTCCTTTTGCCTTTTGAACAGTTCGGACCATGTCCAGTCATCGATTTCAGTGTAAGATTGCATACGCTCACAAAGGTATTGCATGTGACAACCGTATTTAATGTAATTGAAAAATATTCGGTTTTTATGCACTATTTTTAATTATTTTCGTATATTATTCAACTTTATGAAGAACATTGAAGAGAAGCTCATTGAAGAATTAGTAACCGGAAACTGTACCCCGCAGATTTCAAAACTGGCAAAACGCCTCAAAGAACCTGCAACAACGATCCACTACAATATCAAACGGATGGAGAAGGAAGGGAAGTTGTTGGCATGCAAGGCGGTGTTTGATTACAAGAAAATAAACCGAGGATATTGCACATATGTCCTCATTAACCTCTCGCCTGATGAGTATGGTGATCCTGAACGACTTGCAAAAGAACTTTCTAAGTTTGATGAGATAGAGAGCATAGACATCATAACAGGCGATTGGGAGCTGGTACTGAAAATAAGAACCAAGGATGTTGATGAGTATTACGCTTTCCTAAAGAGCGTGCTTTCACGAAAAGGAATCGAGAGGATAAAGTCGCTTAACACCTTAAAGCAGGTGAAAACCGAGTTCATATCCATATAAAAGTGTTTTCGTACACTGTTTAAGTCCTTGGGCTCGTAGCTCAGAAAACTTTTTTAGGAAAAAAGTTTTACAAAAAACTTGCTAAAAAAGTTGAGCACTATCTTTTTGGGTTAAGGAACCTAAAAAACTGAAAATAAAAATCAGTTTTGGTTCAACCTTTTCCCAAAAGGTTGAAAGCAGAGCACTCGGTTTGCATCCGAGGGGCCGGGGGTGCGAGTCTCACCTTTTTGGCTAGGTACGTCCTAAAAAAGACGTACCGCGAAAAGGTGAGTCCAAAAATGGGATATTGAAAACCCCTTTCGGGTTTTTGGTTTTGACCATGCTAAATTTTCCTGATGGAAAATTGAGACTGGCTAACACGCCTTTTTCGCGAAGCGAAAAATAGCAGCTCACTTTTTGGGCGCTTTTTGGTAAACGCGCAGCATATCCCCCCGAGTCCATTTTTTTCTTTGTCTCCAGTTTCCGGTCTTGATTATAAAACTATTATTCTTTCCTTACCCAGTGTCCTACCGATATCTGTTTGTAACCACTTAGAATTTGTGCTGCTGCAAGATATCTTTGATTTATTCTGTCGCTATCGCTAACCAGATAGCAATAATGATCCTCAATATTCAACGAATGATTAGAACCAGGATTGGAATCATAAAATGACAGAACGTCAATTTCCCGATCACGTGCAAGCTTGGTGCCTGGAAAAAGTTTTTCTGCTTCCATAAAAATTTCATCAACACCAAGATCGGAAAGAGTTTCTAGGGTAAAAACAAAATCACTTTTGTACCCAAGATCACAGATGAGAGAGGCAGTAATCCGTATACCTGTGGCCTTCGCGGTTTTTATTGCAGCAATTTGTGCCTCACCGGTTGTAGCTTTATTTATCGAACGTAATATACTCCCACTTAATGCTTCCACGCCAATATAGATAGAGCGGCAACCGGCATTGGCAAGAATGGTACATATAGTTTGATTGAGACAATCTGCGCGAGTCTGGATTCCGAAAACAACTTTTGGAAGCGCCTTTTTGAAAAGATCGCAGAATTCTCTTGCCCATTTTCTTTCTCTGCTAAATGCAGAATGCTCTTCTATTGTGAATGTCGCATCTTCGAAGAATATTGATTGTGCCCCAGTGGAGCGAACAGAGTCACTTAGATATTCTACAAATACTGGTGGTGCAACCCGTCTTGATTTTCCTGTTATTGCACAAAACTCGCAACCAAATCCACAGCCTCGCATACTCTGAACGCGGATCATAGATAGTTCGCCAATAAGAGCGAATGACTCTTCAAGCATTGGAGTAGGAGATATGAAGTCAGTTGGGGGAATTTTCACAACTGAAGAAGTCTTAACAACACCTTGATCATTAAAACAAAGTCCCGGAATATTGCCGATTTCGCGAGAATAGGCAAGTGCATCTAAGAGTTTGGGAAATGACCGGTCAGCTTCGCCAATAAATGAAAAATCGATTGGATAAGCTGGATTTAATTGGGAAAGACCTGCGGAATATGTTTCATGTGAACCGCCTTTGCAAATAATTATAGATGGCGCAATAGCTCGGACTTGTTTTGCAAGTTCGATGGTAAACTTGTGCCCTGCAGATGTGGAGGTAAAACCAACAACTAATGGTTGGAAAGTAGAGGTAGTGCTTAATAATGTGGCAACTGGATCTGGCACGGATAAATTAACCACTTCGCTTTCCCATCCCGACCCTCGTGCGGCTTCTGCAAGCACATGTAATCCTAATGAGGTGCTATTGCCATAGATGGATCCGTCTCTTTTTCCAGGATCAACCAGCAACACTTTTTTCCCATGAACAATTTTGTGTCTAATCATGGAATTAGGTGCGCAAACTGAATATTTGTCGCTGGTACTTGTCGAGACAAATAGGTTAATTTAGCAAAAACTTGTCTGGACAAGCAGCAGGGTTATAATTAGATCAATACACTAATTATCTTAAATTAAAACATTATGAGGAGGTAATGAAAGTGAGATTTGGGATTTTGCCAAAACAAATTGAGGATAGGATGAACCCCAAAGCCCGTCATCTTCATAATATTAGAGAAAGCGCATATCTGCCAAAATTTCTTAATCAGGCAGAAGGCAAACGCACATCGAATGCAATGCACATTCGTACTCATGAATATTTTGAGAGGCTTTCCCCTGAATTTGAAAGGTCGGAGCAGGAAAGATTATCAAAAAACGTTGTCCAAAAATTAAAAGTAATGATCGGAGTGAGTGAGATTTGTTTCGGAGTTGGGGTCTCCAGCATATTTGCAGATATTTTTAGTCGTATTAAGCCAACAAGACTAATTGCAACAACTCATGAATATCCAGGGCTTGTTGAAAGTGCACGAACTGGCCAGATTAATGACAATTTGATAACATGGCAGATGTATGGTTTGGTTGGAAGAAAACTAGCTACCAGCAACACTAGATTAAGTGTAGATTTAATCGAGCCTTATCATGTTGATGCCCTGGTAGGCAGTGCAGCACGAGAAAGAGGAAGTTCGATTATTTTGGTATCGCATGTTTCACGTGTAGATGGACGGATATTTCCCATAGCAGAAATAGATCAGGAAGTGCAAAAACTAAATCGAGAACGACTGGCAGGTGACAAAATTCATTTTATAGTTGATGGTTCCCAGGCAGTAGGCTCTATGGAAGTTGATCTTTCAAAATTTAGCGGAACCTATCTTTTTACAAGTTCCAAGGCGCTCATGGCTGAACCATGCATAGGAGTGGCAGTAGGAAACGAGCCAATTGGAATAGATAGTTGGATTTCGCTGCCTGAACTTTTTTCACTTGATCAAATCCTCGAAACAGTTGATTTCCTAAAATTTTATGATGAATTTAAAAGGATGAAAAAGGAAGCGCTTCGGATTTTTGGCACTCTCGATGGAGTAAATATTGTAAAAGAAAACCTGTCATCCCCATACATGGTTTATTTTTCAATTCCAGGAGTGAATCCTGTTGTAATACGGGAAGGTGCAGCAAGGGAAGGTTTTGATATTTATGGTGAAGAGCAAAAATATGTTTACACTAAACCGGAATATGCTAGGATTTCATTTACTAGTGAAACAAATTGGAATCATATCGAAGAGTTCGCCCGCTTTCTCTCGGTTTTTGTCAGCAGAATTAAAAAACAGGGGGGAGAGTTTTGATAATGGCAAAGAATCGTGGCCCTGCACTTCTTATAGAGCTTGAGCAGGTGCATGACTGTTGTGCAGTTGCAGTAAGCGATAGGATGAATGATTCGAAGATAAAATGGCTCGCCACGATCGGACGGGATCGGGGCTATATCACTAATCTTTTTGAGATAGTTTCTTCAAAGCCAAAGGAATTCATAGACCACTTAAAAACCCACAAAACGGTCGGGGAAATAAAGGTTATATCGAGTGACGGGAAAAGAGCTATGATAACCATGCAGACCAGAATTGCTGTTAGTACTGCAATCCATTTACAAAAGAGCGGCACCAGTTGGATTGAGCCTACATGGACCGAGGGAGGCGTTGATCATGTCACCATGTTTGCACCAGATTTCAAGAGCTTCAAACGATTCCTTGAAAGTGTGGAAGGGGAGTATGACGTAAAGATAAAGGCAAAAAAATATATTGATCCATCTACGCGCCTTTCGCTCGATTCTTTTAGAAGCGCAGGATTCTTACAACTAAAAACCGCAAGCGAACTCCTTACTGACAAACAGATGGAAGCTTTTGATACCGCCTGTCGCTATGGTTATTATGAGAATCCAAAGAAGGTGACGCTCGATGAACTCGCACAAAAACTTGGAACAAGCGAAGCGGCTTTGAGTGAACTTTTGAGAAAAGCTGAGAAGAAACTGCTCCCCATACTTTCTGAGATAATAAGGGCAATAAGATAATTTGAGGATTACGGTGTGATTTTATAGCCATCTGGGCAATCTATTATCGCGGTTATGATGAAAAGAGGTATTACTGACCTTTGATGAAGACGTTACGCCTGAACCGTTTTTGGCTTTGTTAATTTTTCGCAAGCGAAAAATCCAAAACCACATGAAAAAAGGAAGTTAGAAAGGAAACGTAGTTTTCTTTCAAAAGGAAGGACATATGGATGGGGATACAAAACCCCACTAAGAAGGGCGTAGAGGGTTTTGAAATGAATGGAGAAAAACAGGTTGACGGATCGAAAACCGACCTGGGTCAATAAGATGTGGGTTTTCAAATGGACAAGAAATTTGAAGGACTTTTGCAGATATTTGTATCTATACTTATTGTTGCAGGAGTTCTCTATTTCTCTAAAGAAATATCAGCACTTGGAGATTATGGCTATCTTGGTGCGTTCTTGATTGCTGCACTTAGTTCTGCAACAATTATTTTCCCCGCGCCCGGCTGGGCGATAATAGTTGCAATGAGTACTTCTTTCAATCCGATATTACTTGGAATTTTTGCAGGTGTTGGATCTGCTATTGGTGAAATTACGGGTTATTTGGCTGGTGATGGGGTTAGGGACATACTAAATAGCAGGATAAAGGAAACTAAAAACATCGAGGAGATAATTAAGAAGTATGATACCTGGGCGATTTTTGCCCTTGCATTCATACCAAATCCGCTTTTTGATGTTGCTGGCGTTATTGCAGGCGGATTGAAAATGAAGTGGTGGAAATTTCTTATTGCTTGTGCTGCTGGAAGAGTATTGAGGTATGTTATGCTTGCACTAATTGGCAGTTTTACAATTGGTTTATTGTGATTAGCCACACAAATTTAGAACCAATATTATAAAGGCACCAATAAGACGTCAAAAAATGGATGAACAGTTTGCAGAGTTTATTGGCATATTTATGGGAGATGGCTCACTTAACATAAGAGAACACAAGCATTCTTACGAGTTTAAATTTACAGGAAATTTAAAGGATGAAATTCCATATTTTGAAAATCACGTTGCGATTTTGGGAGGGCATGTGTTAAAGAGAAAAATAATTGCAAAAATTCTTGATGGGGGTAGGAGTGTGGGATTGTATTTTTGCTCCAAAAGTTTGGCGAATACATTCAGGCTTTTGGGTATAAACAGTGGACCAAAATCAGAAAAATTATTTATCCCTCGAGATATAGCAGAAAACAAAAAATTCCTTATAGCATTTATTCGCGGGATATTTGATACTGATGGATGCTTAACCCTTAAGAAAAACGGTCGATACCCGGTAATAACAATTGCAATGAAAGCAAGAAAGTTGCTGGAACAGATAAAGATGGGCTTAGAAGGTTTTGGGATAAAATCCTGTATTAGCTTTGATGTTGCATATTTGGACAAAAGAAATGGTAAAACTTACACCAAGCACTATTTATCGATAAATGGAAGGACACGAATAATGCAATGGTTTGAGATTATAGGTAGCAACAATCCAAAGATCATCAAAAAATATCAGAACATAAAAAAGGTGTAAAATAGCGGGGAGTGGAGTGCCAACTCAAACCAAATCATGGTTCGAATTTTTGAACCACCGATCTTTACCCTTGCGCTACACCAACGCATCTGGGTTATGAGCTTCGCCCTAAATTTTTAGTTTATAGTTTTTCTAAAAACTTAGTCCAGCGGGAACTCCAAGCTTCCCTACCCCGCTATTAATCATTCTAACTTGGAAGTCAGAATACATATTATCAGCTAACAAGCTTTTATAAGGACTGCTTATGCTGAAGGGAAACATCAAAAATATAAAAAAATAAGAAAAAATTATTTTCTCTTTTTTACCTGGGGTACCTCTTCTTCCTCCCATTCTTGTTCAGTTGATTCTTCGGTTTCAGGTTCTTCTTCCTCTTTTGGCATGCCACGGGTTGGAGGTTTTTGTACGTTCATTTTCTTTACGATTTTATGAACCATTTCCCTCTCGAGGTTCTGGTGTTTTGCCGATTCGTCATCCATTTTGGCACGGTAATAATAGAAGCCTGCGACAAACATCAAAGCAGATAGCAGGAGCAATACTCCTGGTATGCCAAGGTAAAGGAACGGAAGTATAAGTGTCGTAAGGTCAGCCTTTATCTTGTTAAACTGCGTTGGAGCAGCAATTCCACAATCCTTTAACTTAGTAAAATCATTGGTGGTAACAAAATCAACTATCGATGTAAGTATGTCGCTGGCATAAGAAATAATCATATATGCCGAACCGACAATCACCAATAATCCTAAAATAAGGAAGATTCCGGTTGCGTATTTGTATTTGTTCATGATTAGTTAAGGACTTAAGGTAAAATAAATCCTTCGGTTATCCTTCCCCTTATTGTCCACTTTTAAAAGGTTCATTTTTCCCACCTCATTAAGATTCCTTACATGGGTTCCCCCATCAGCCTGAAGATCAACGCCTGGAATTTCAACAATTCTTAGGTGGCTTATTGAAGGGGGTAATGCACCAGCCAACTTTATAACTCCTGGAAGTTTAAGGGCTTCTTCACGAGGGAGTGTGTAGGTTTTTATCTCGATATTTTGAGAGAGTACTGTGTTCACTTTTTCCACAATCTGCTCGAACTTGGCGCGATCAAAATTCTCCATAGTAAAATCAAAACGCGATTGTTCTTCTTCCAGTTGGTTACCGCTTATCAGTACTCCAAGGTCATTATACATTGTCGCTCCAAGAACATGGGCAGCAGTGTGCATCCTCATAAGCTTGTATCTCCTGGTCCAATCAATAGTGCAATGTACTTTATCTCCCGCGGCAAAAGTAGCTGGCATTTCTAGTTCATGAATTATTTGGCCTTCTTTTTTCAATACATTCAAAACTAAAAACTCAGAACCACCGGAAGAAACGATTTTACCCTTATCACTTGGCTGCCCGCCACCACGAGGATAGAAAACAGTTTGATCAAGCACGATTTCTTTTCCGTTTACTGCAACTACATTGCATTCACACTCACGAGCGTAGCTATCTTCGAGGCAGAGTAATTGGGTGTAATTAGTCATGGTAAAGTAAACACAAATGAGAATTTATTGTTTTGTAAACCATTATAAATAGAGAAAATGATAATAACTTAGAGTGATTTTGAGTTGATATTTATGGTAGAAGCTGAAAGAAAGGGGCGCTTGCTTGATATGCAGGCTGAAGCAGAAAGAATTGCAGTAAAACCACCTGTAGAGCCACCACGAGATCTTGCACACCTAAGACCAGTGATTCGTAGTAGTGTAACCAATCAGGAAAGACAGGCAACACAGATAGTTGGAGCAACCTGGAATCTTTTTAGTGATGCAATAAAGAACAGCGGAAATGTGGAACTTCAGCAGGCGGTGAAGAATTCTTCCCTCGCAACACTTATGGGCTGATAGATATGAAACCCGATCTTTTCAAAAACTGCAAGGTGGAATACGGATATAACCAGCGCCAGAAAATATACAGTGTACTTGTAAAACTTGATGGCCGGCCAAGAATAATAACTGTGAGAGTAGGCGAAGATTTCACCGAACTTTCCCTTTCAGACCAAAACGGCAAAGTACTCGAAGTATTGAGACAGGATGATGGAAAGGGCGTGAACTTTTCCAAGGTGGACTGATATGGGAGATGGGGGGAAAATAAACGCGGCAAAGGCGGCCTTAGCTTATGTAAAAAGTGGCATGTGCATAGGGCTTGGAAGCGGAAGCACAGTACGCGAATTCATAAAACTTCTTGGAACAAAGTGCAGGGGGGGAATGAAAATAAGCTGTGTGCCAACTTCTTTTGATTCACGAATGCTCGCCATAAAGGAGGGTATAGCAGTAGAGGAAACGGATACCGTAAAATCTATCGACCTTGCTATCGATGGAGCAGATAGGGTAACAAAAACTGCACTACTTAAAGGCGGAGGTGGCGCACTCACACGAGAAAAAATAGTAGGCTATAATGCAAAAAAATTCATAGTCATAGTTGATGAAAGCAAGGTGGAAAAAGGGGTACTTGAAGGCGAAGTAAATCTTGAAGTGCTCCCATTTGCTGCCCCTCTTATTATGAGGGAGCTTTCAAAATACAATCCCCGGATCAGGATGGCAAAATCCAAGCTTGGGCCGGTAATAAGCGATAATGGCTGCTTCATAGTTGATTGTGACATGAAACTTGCTGATCCGAAAAAAACTGAGCAGCTACTCAAAAGCATGCCCGGCATAATAGAAAACGGAATATTCACAAAATTCGACAAGATAATTGTAGGAACTGAGAAAGGAAACTATATTCTTTAGTATTCACTCTTTATTCCGATAAATGGACCTACACCAATAGAAGAAAGTGATGCTCCGCCAGAAGCAAGTAAGTGAAAGTTATCCACTTTTAAGGATAGATCAGCCCCGAACAAGAACGCAGTGGGATTTAATTCTCCCCCCACAATTAGACCAGGAGCAAACTTCCATAATTTTACAACAGGTATATGGATTTCGCCTTTTCCCGAAATATTATTGGCATAGTTAAATCCAACTGCGCCATTTTCTGTTACTGCTTCCATAGAACGAAGAAGTCGGATATCCAATGAAAGAGATGGCCTTTCTTCTGAAACCCAACCATCTATCGGAGAGAGTGATAATCGAACAAGAAGTGGGTTTAGTACTGTATTACCCCCGCGTACCATAAGCCTTAGAGCTTCTTCATATTGATATCCGCCTTCCACAAGTAATTCAAACCCTTTTGAATCAGTTTCGCTATTTTGTGTATCAGATGATAATTCGGATGATATACGACGGTAAGTAGGTACACCAGCAATGTTTAATCTATGACCACGATAGTTAAATTCTGCACCTAGTACCCCACCAGCTGAATAACTTCTTGTATTGATTATTGAATCTGAAACATTAGTTGAAAGACCATAGGAAGAACCAAAGGCCCCAAGGTCAATACCAAGCCAGTGAGTTGGCCTTAGAGCGAATACAAGACTACCTTCGTAGATATCGCCAAGATTTTGGGTTGAACCTAATCCTTGTAGAGGGTATCTATTTACTTCAAGATTTACTGTTGGAAGTCGTTCTGTTTTTTCAGGAACTTTTGTTGGTGGAACTAGCTTAATTTTAGTAGGTGGTTGGGAAACTTTTGGATGTGATTGGATTGGTGGTTCGACTACTGGAACTTCAACTATTTCAGCTTTTTCTAATTTCACAAAACCATTTGGCCCGATAAATGTGATGGTGTGAGAACCACTACCGGTGATTTCGATTGTTAATTCATATGGAGCACTAATTGGTTGTTTGCCCACTAGAGGGCTGGTAAAATTAGAAGGCGAAAGAACGGTGTTTTTTGTTTCTTTTTTTCCATCAAATGAATATTCAACTTGAGCTTTGGCATTACTAGCTACTTTTAAAATGACATAAAGATTAAAAGTAAATTTAGCAGGACCGATAACGGTAAATTCCGGAACGGCATAGCCCTCTGCGATAAAATAGAGTCCTTCTCTTATATTTTTTTGCCCATCTGATAAAAAAACATTGGCTTTGGTCTCACTGTTAAGTTTATCCATACCATCCTGGTATCCCCCGACACATGCGCCTGGTTTGATATCTTGTGCACGAGCTTCACTTATAGGTCCATGGAGAGCAAGTGCAGTAAGAGCAGTGGATAGATAACGTGCAGTTCTTGATGATTTAGTAATTAGAGTCATAGCATTGCATTAATTAAAACACTTTAAAAATGTGTTGCATACTGTCGAAACGTAATGAAAAAGCTAATGCATCTGAATAGCAGTTAAATGAAAATCGACGATAGATGGATTTATCTAAAAATGATAGGGATTTAAAGTTTCTGAACCATAAATATTTCGATATGACAACAGATAGACAGTTAATAGCTTTAGCTTCGGGCGCAGAACGTAACGCCAGACCAGCTGCAACACCAACTCCCAGAGCTCCAGTAGTAGGAGCACCGCTAGTAGAGGGTGCAAACGCAGCAAGAATTGAAAGACTAAATGGAATACTGCAAGATAAAGGAAAGGGAATCGTTATTCAAAGCCAAATTGGAAGTGGTGGGATGGGTGAAGTTTATCTTGCAACTCAAGAAAGTTTGAGTCGAGAAGTTGCAGTTAAAGCTTTAGCAGGCAGATTAATTTCTGATGGTGATGTACGTGAAAGATTCATACGTGAAGCTAGAATTTTAGCAAGTTTAGAGAGCCCCCACATAGTCAATGTGCTTGATGTTGTGGAACATCAAAGTGGTAATGCATTAATTATCATGGAGTACCTAAGAGGAAAGACATTGCATGAGATGACATGTGAAAAAGGGGGTAAACTAACTTTTGAAGAGGCAAAACCATTGCTAGTAAATATTTGTGAAGGATTACATGCCTCTCATGAAAAGGGAGTAATACACCGTGACCTAAAACCAGAGAATGTTTTTGTACTTGAAAACGGAAGGACGAAGGCCAAATTAGTAGATTTTGGAATTGCAAGGGTGGAAGGTGGCTCGGGTACTCAGGTGGGAGCTATGATGGGAACACCTGGAATCATGGCTCCCGAGCAGATTAACGGTGGAAACATAGACCCTAGAACTGATATCTATCAGTTTGGAGTGCTTGCTTATTATACGCTTACAGGGCAAGATCCATTCCTATTACCTGCGGGATGCCACACCATGGAGGTTGCAATATATCTGATAGCTCCGAAAATATTGAATGAAATGCCAAAAGCACCATGTGAAATTCCAGGTTTGGATGTACCAAGACATATTAGTGATATGATAATGAGATGTTTGGCAAAAGACCCTAAAGACAGATATGAGAATGTGGGGGAGTTGATAGAGGCGATGGGAGGAGCACCAACTTCCCCGAGGCCAGCTTCTCCGAGACCAGGTCCAGCTTCTCCAAAAAGAGCAGATTCTTTACCAAAACCATTTGGACCGACTGCTGTTTCAGGAACAGTGGATCTGGTGCTGCCAAGAGTAATTGTTTCAGCACGAACACCTCCCGAACTAGGAATACCACCCCCAGTAAGAGCCCCTCCAAAAGTAATTGGACCTACATCCACACTAAAAACAGCAACTATGCCAACAAGATCGAGACGGGGATTGGCTTTTGGTGTTTTAGGAGTGGTGAGTGTTGGAGCTTTAGTAATTGGAGCTGCAGCTCTTTTCGGATCAAAAAAACCAGAACCAGCGGTATCTCCACAAACAACAGGGGTGGTATTTCCTGTATCGATACCAATTCAACCGATAGCAACGACTTCGTCAGTGATACCACCTATAGTAGCTCCATCGGTAGCAGCTTCTGCTCCTCTTGTTCAAGTAGCAAGCACAGTTACATTAACTGTTAAACCTAATTTATCTGGCGTTGAGATCAAAATAGATGGAAATATATGCCCCCAAACAGCAGCAGGTTGTGTGATTTCGCTAGAGAAAGGGTCTACAGCAGTAAGAATAAAAGCAGCAAAAATAGGGTACAACCCACTTGAAATGAGTGTTATTCCAGATAAAGATCAGGATATTACACTAGAGATGAAACCAGTAACGCCCGTCAGAATAATTCAACCACCAGCTAGTGGAAAGATTATGACTTTTGGATCAACTGTGGGTAATGGAGTTATGAAGTTTGGATCAAGTGTTAAATAGTTCCCTTCCATTAACAAATAAATATACTTTTAAACACATTGTCATAAGAAATTGGTGGGATAATTATGAAGGTAGACTACAATAGGCATGTTTCTGATAGATTAGATAGGAGAATAATACGCGCAGCTTGTGCAGCAGCATTTTTGGTATCCAGTGCGTGTGGTACACCCGATGGGGTAAATTTCGGATCTGAAACTACTTCAAAAACTTCAACTTCTGTTGGAAATGGCGGCTCTGGTGGATCAGGTGGGGCAGCAGCTTCAAGTTCTAAAAGCTCGGCTAGTGCTGGTTCTGGAGGCCAAGCCCAAGGTGGCGGTGGTATGGGCGGAATGTTTCAGGATGCCGGGGCTGATGTTGTAGAGGCACCAGATGCAAAAGAAGACGCTTTGGAAATTAAAGATGCGAACGATGACGTTTATGACGCAAGTGGATCGACATCTTCAAGTGGCGGTTCTGGTGGCGTTGGTGGAGTAACTACTAGTTCTGGTGGATCAGGTGGTGTTGGTGGACAAGCAGGTGCTGGTGGTCAGGGTGGTATACTCCAAGATGCCGGGGTTGATGTTGAAGAGGCACCAGATGCAAAAGAAGACGCTTTGGAAATGAAAGATGCGAACGATGACGTTTATGAAGGTGGAGCGATGAAAGATGCTCCATCAGACAGCGGGATTGTGGATGGTGGCTTTGTTGATAGCGGAATTGACAGTGGTACCATGGATGGTGGAGTAGATAGCGGCCCATTGATGGACTGCCCAGGAGCTTTTATCACTGGAGTAATAAGTATGGGACTTAACAAATATAATGGAAATTCAATTGACCTTACCGATAGTAATCAGGGTTTTGCTGGCGGTTACCTGTTTAGATATATTAAGAATAATGGCAGTGGTTTTGGCGAGTTTGATATATTATGCAAATCCAACATGAAATTTATACCATCTGGTCAGGCGATTGTCTGGAAAGGAGGACCGCAACAAAATTATTTCGTTCCGGCTACCGATGGATTGACAATTCATTCACACCCACTAACAATTGGATTGACTGCATCTGTAGAGATAGATGTAAAATAATTTTTTATTTTAATATCTTCTGTCAACTGGCTCGCCCCACCACCGCTAGGCAAGCACAGCGTGTGCTTGCCGCGAAACAGTGGAATATCAGCTGCTAGGGGTTTGGGCGGTGACGGACTAAGGGGGGTCATCAGTTTGTACTAAGAAACCCCCCTTGGGCTGTTATTTTAATTATAATAAGGGATTAACAAATATGGTCAAGATACCAACACCAGTAAGAGAGGAGCTTAAAACCCCTCTTGGAAAGATTTACAGCGATCCGAACGAGATTAAAAAAATTGGAAAACTAATTGTTGCGATAGGAGATGTCTGCACCTTAGAGTTGCTTAAAAGCGGCATAATCCCACACCTCGCAGTATTTGACTATTTTTCAATGAGAAAGCCACTTAGTGAGAAGGAAATCAAGATTTTGGAAAATGCCTTCCCAAAACGAAGAACCTACCAAAACCCACCAGGAACACTTTCGGATGAACTACTAAGAGACGCCAAAGAGCTGCTTAACATGGGGGGAGCAGTTTTTATTCAAGGGGAGGAAGATCTTACGGCACTTGCTTTCCTTAGAGTTTTGGATGAAAGATTTGTAGTTTTATATGGCCAGCCAGGAGTAGGGATGGTAGTTGTATTACCTAGTAAGGAGATAAAAGAGAAAATAGAAAAATGGTTATCCACCGCGACCCTTAGACATGAAGTAAAGAGCGATAAATGAGAATACTGTAAGTACTATAGCTATGATGATCTGGGTCTGTTGATCAATATCAGGTATGAGAGAGGTTGCAAAATATGTTACTCCGATACCTAAACCAAGAGAACCAATAAGAAGAAAAATATTAAGGAGAGTACTGCCCATAAATTCACTGTGGCTGTACTGAAGGACCCTTGGTAACAACGATAACGTCTTCCACAGACTTAACGTTCTTGTAGAGGATGCTTTTTTCTCTTATTGATTTCTTTGCATCATCTTTACCTGCCGGAAGAGCCTCAATAAGTACTCTTGATACTTCACCGCCTTCAAGGTCAACTATGAAGTCCTGGGCGTTTCCAATAAACTTGCCTGAGTCAGTAAATATATCCATTCCGTACAATCTCGAAAGTTTTGTGCTCATTCTGATCACCTTGGAAGGTAATCGTGAAATTAATTAAAAAACCTTTCTCTCGCAGTTTATCAATATATTGCAAGCCAATATAGCGAAACATATCTTTTTATTTAGCGAATAACCTAGTTATGACGATGAAGGTTACATTGTTAGTTTATGCGGGATATATCACGTTTTTCGCTCTTCTTGTAGGTAGTGTTTTTTTTGTCCCCTACCTTGCTTTTAAGCAGGACATGCAAGCGTATTATACTGCATTTTCTTACACCTGCCATCAGAAACTTTCCCGCTCACTGTGTTTGTTTAGCGGCACAACGGGATATTGGATTGCAGATTGCCTACCCCATGGTGGATATGTAAGCGATCCTGTTGATCGAAAAGAGATAAATGTGGAGGATGCAACTGGAGCTATTGGTTACAAACTTCCGGTTTGTGCACGTGACCTTGGATTATATTGTGCAATGCTCATAGGTGGACTGTTTTATCCTTTTGTAAAAAAACTCGATGAGCATTTGATGTACCCTGGAATTTTTCTTATCTTGGCAATGGTACCTATAGGGCTTGATGGCGGCATACAACTCATATCGGAATTTGGATTACTTCCTTTTGTATATGAAAGCACCAATCTGTTGAGGCTTATTACTGGTGCCATAGCCGGTTTTGTAGCGGCATTTTATGCAATAGACATACTACTCAACATGTTCGATAAGTGATTTTATGAAAACTTTTGCAAGTGATAATAGTTCAGGTGTTCATCCGGAAATCCTAAAAGCGATAGCTGATGCGAATGACGGGCATGAACTATCTTATGGTGATGATAAATCTAGTAAGGAAGCCGAGAAAAAATTCCGACAACATTTTGGCGATGTTGATGTTTATTTTGTTTATAATGGAACTGCAGCAAACGTTCTTGGCCTTAAAGCTTCAACAGAATCATTCAACTCAGTAATATGTTCTGCATGTGCACATATGAACATCCATGAATGTGGGGCACCGGAAAAATTTACGGGTTGTAAACTTATTGCAATTCCTACATCTGATGGGAAAATAACGCTTGAGCAGATAAAAAAGCACCTGCGATTTGGTGACCAGCATGAAACTCAGCCTAAAGTTATTTCTATCACCCAGCCAACGGAATATGGAACGCTATATACAATAGATGAGATACGCAAGATTGCGGATTTGGCCCATAAAAATCACATGTATTTGCATGTCGATGGTGCGAGAATTTCTAATGCAGCGGCAGCACTTGGAAAAAATCTTCGAGAGATAACTGGAGATGTTGGAGTGGACATACTTTCTTTTGGAGGCACCAAAAACGGCATGATGTTTGGTGAAGCGGTGGTGTTTTTTGACAAAAAACTATCAAAGGATTTCATGTACATAAGAAAGCAGGGGATGCAGCTTGCATCAAAGATGCGCTTTATAGCAGCACAATTTATAGCAATACTTTCAAATGACCTCTGGCTTAGAAATGCACAACATTCTAATAAGATGGCAAAGCTTCTTGCAAGTGAAGTTGCAAAATGCAAGATAAAGATTACGCAAAAAGTTGAAGCAAATGCGGTTTTTGCAATTGTACCAAAAACAGCAATAGCAAAAATTCAGAAAAAATTCCAGTTTTATGTTTTTGATGAGGAAATCGGAGAAGTCAGATGGATGACCACCTTTGATACAACAGAACAAGATATCAAGGATTTTGTAGCTGTAATAAAGAAGGCTGTTTCATAGTCAACTGCTCGCAACCGCTAGGCAAGCACACGCTGTGCTTGCTGCGGACCGGTGGCATGCTCGCTTCGCTCGGGGTGCTCACTTTGAGCAGATTCGACTAGACTGAAGAGGTCTTTCTTATGTGACCACCAGTCCGTGGAATCCAACCCTTCGGGGGGTTTGGGCGGTGACGGACTAAGGGGGGTCAGAAGTATGGGCTAAGAAACCCCCCTTGGGCTGTCATTGAAGAATGCAATTTGCTCCATTAATTAGACGATTTCAATATTCGGAAGGAGCACACGTAATCTCTCAATTTCAGTTTTTTCCATTGGACTCACAATTAGCTGTTTAAGTTTAGTAAGTTTTACAATTGAATCTGGAAATCTTTTTATCTTGTTATTTGAGAGATCAAGTATTTCAAGTTCTGAAAGATTTCCGATTTCTTCCGGAACACTTTCTAGGCCAGTATTAAGTGCCAATGTAACCAATCCAGTAAGGGTACAGATTACAGCCATATCTATTTCACAATACTCCGCCCTAAAATGTTTCAAACGTGACTGGGAAATTTCGGATGGAAGAGCGACCTTTTTATTACCTCCAAATATAGTTAGTGACTCAATAGATAGTTTTTCCAAATTTGGAGGTACACTCGCACCACTTATACAAAGAGATTTTAGATCCTTCATTTTGCTAAGTTGTTCGAAGCTATCTTCAAGATCAAGCTCATAGTTTTCATGTAGATTGAGAGAGGTTAAACCGTTCATTTTTGCCACAACAGATGGGAGTTTTTTGAATTTAGATCCGCGTAGACTCAATGTTTTAATTTTTAGTTTTGCAAGTTCTTCTGGAAGATCCTCAATGGGATTTCCTGATAGATCCAATTCGACAATATTGGTTAGATGTCCAATTTGTATTGGAAGTGTTTTGAGTTTATTATATTCCAGATAGAGATGAGTGAGATTCTTCAGATCACCTATCTCTGAAGGAAGCTCGCTAAGCTGGTTGAAACCTAAATATAGATAGGTAAGCTCAGTAAGATTGCCAATTTCTTTAGGTAATTGTTTTATGGCATTTGACTTAAGTATGATTTGTCTTAATTTTTGAAGTTTACCCATGTTTTTTGGTAACGATTCTAGTTTATTCCAGCATACACTTAAATTGTTTAATTTTGAGAAAATTTCAATTTTATCCGGCAGACTTACAAACAAATTGTTATCTAGATTAAGGCTTTCGAGATTGGTACAATTAAGTGCAGCCACCGGCAAGTCAGTAAGCTGCCTATTTTTGTAACTGATCGACTTTATTTCAGCTGGTTTTTCAAAATGTTCGGCCGGATCATCAGGCAGCACACCCTGACTTAAATTATAGTCAAGCCAGATTTCGTACCAGTCGAGAAAAGAGACTACTTCAAACGAATTACCAAGTTTTTTCATATTGCTGAAACAAGTACCACGATCGCTCGATTTCCAAACCTTACCTTTTTGATCTCCGGATATGATCAGAATATCATATTCTCCACATCCCCAAAAAGCGATTATAACATAGCCAGTCAATAGATGATTCTTATCCCAACAATTTTTATCTCCTTTTTGAATTTTTTCCCAGATCGAAAGTGCATCAAAACCGTTATATGGAAATGGAGTAGTAAGTAATTTAGGATTTTGATCGAGAATATTTTGAGGCGGTAGTGCATAATCAAGTGGGTAGAAACCATAACCAGGACCCGCGCCACCGTTTTCCACATTTTTAAGGAACTCGCGGTATTCTTCAGGTAGCTGGACATTGTATTTTTTTTCATTAAATGAAAGTTGCTCTTCACTTATAGCCGGATTCATTCTATATTGATGACCATAACCATAGCTTTGAGGAGCTGCCCCAAAAACCTCAAGGTATTTGTCCTTAGTTTTCAATTTAAGCAATTTTGCTTTTATAATTTCCAATCTTTTTGAAATTTCGGACATAACATCTAGGTTCATATGAATATAATCCTTAAACCTTTGGAAGCTTCAATGATTGAATCAGAAATCATTAAGATTTTTCTGCATCTTATCAACCCCGCCTTTTTTTGGTTGATGTGGATCAAGTATTAGTTCGCCAAAAACTCCATCATAACCTGGAACCCATTTTATCTGGCCGGTATTCACTTTTATAATAGCATCTGCAATTTCTTTTGAAGTGGCGAGTCTTAATTGTGATTCGCTTGCCTCAAAAACTGCAAATTCTGTACCAAAATAGCGGATAATTTTTGAGTATTCGTCAGCAACTGCAACCGAAGTTTCAGATTTTTTAAGTGCCTTTGAAATGATTATTGTCAGTGGAACGATATATTGGAAAGGTACTGCACCTTCGGGCTTGTAACCGGGCTTGCGATCGGCAAGATCAGCAACGCGATGAAGCACGCCCACAGTAACTTTTTTGCGGCAAACAGGGCAGAGATTGTTTTTTGCTTTTGATTCGAAAGGTGAAAGTATGGTATTGCATTTGCGATGACCATCATAATGGTATTTACCTTCTTCAGGATAAAACTCGTAGGTTTTTACAAAACCCTTGCGGGTTTTTATTGCATCAGTCAGGGTTTTGTAGCTGACTTTTTCCATTTCAAAAACATTTGCTTCCCGACCAAGCTTACCCAGGCTATGGGCATCACTATTTGAAATCAGGGTGTAACGATCAAGCGAACTAAGCATCCAGTTCATAGCAGGATCGCTACTAAGTCCAGTCTCCAGAGCATGGATTTTGTGGGCTTTGTCTTCAAATGCCTCTTCTATTGAGTCCACTCCACCTTTTGAACCAAACACCGAGAACCAGGGCGTCCATGCATGAGCTGGAATTATCATGCAATCTTCTGAAATCGAAAATATTTCTTCTGCAAGAGCGGCACTCGAAATAGACAGGATGGGTCGGCCATCTTCTTTGAGGTTACCATATTTGGAGAGGCGGTCATTTATCTGTGAAACCACATCGAACGATGGAGCGAGAAGAATATGGTGCATTCTCCTATTCTTACCGTTTAGTTCGAAAGTAAGGCTCACTTCACTAGAAAGCAGGAATTTTATGCCATTATAGTCGAAAATACCGCTGCCTTGTGATCCTTTATCCTCAGCACCCCCACCACCAAAACCACATTCGTTCTTGTCGAGATCGCTACGTATTTCATTGAAGTAAAGCGGATGAGTAAAATCACCCGTCCCCATAACATCGATCCCTTTTATCTTGGCCCCCTGAGAAAGCCCTTTGATGTCACACATGGGACTGGTTGCACGGGCATATTTGCTATGAATGTGAAAATCAGCGACGATACGCATGTTTTGCGAATAATCAGACAAATTATTTAAACCGGTCATGTAAAATAGTCAATTATGGCTAATCGGAAAGTGAGAGTTGCTAAAGGCTCTGTCAATAAACCTGGAAAAAATCCAAACGGACCGAATTACTTAGTAAGGATTTTTAACTGGGTAATGACGATGAAAAAAGGGTGGGATTATTCAAAAGACCTTTTTGATTACAGAAAAATAACCAGTACCATAGGGCAGGCAATTGATTATGGAACCATCAAAAAGGCAGCATGGATGATTTTTTTTGCTGCTATAATTACTGTCATAATTGCTTTTGCAACAACATTATTGTCAGTGCACTTGGTAAATTTTGCATCCGACACTCTTAGTGAGGCAAGTGGAGTACCGCAGCCAACACTAACTTTTGATAAGGTTTTACCAGTACTTTTATTCCAGATAGTTCTCTATATACCAATAAGCATCGCGATAGCGCTTATTTACGAGGGTGTTTTTTTCGTCCTTGCTAAGATAACCGGGGGAAAGGGAGCTTTTGAAAAACAGATTTACATGTCATCAGTTATTGGACTTTCTATTGCAATGACATCAGGATTAAGCCTTTTTGCACCATTGCCATGCCTCCAGGTGATTGCCGCAGCGAGCTTAATAGTACTTACTTTTTATTTCATGTTTTTTGTTAGCGCCAAAGCATACGCTCAAGTGCATCAGATAGGCGGGTGGCATTCTTTTATCATGGTTTTGGTACTAAGCATAATCAGGCTTGCAGTACTTTTACTAATTACAAATTGGCTGGCAGTAACATTCGGACTGCCTCCAGTAATAGATCCAGGTGTAGCAAATGTTTAACCCCAAGAAATTTATCGAAGAAGGAGTGGAATCAATAAGGAAAACACTTGGTAAGGAAAGTGCTATAACTGCAGTTTCAGGAGGAGTAGATTCTTTTGTTGCAGCCACACTTGCAGCACGTGCAACATCCAAGGTACACATTATCTATGTTGATAATGGCCTTATGAGAAAAAACGAGACAGAGAAAGTTAGGAATGCTGCAAAAGCACTTGGTGTGGAACTTCATGTCCTGGATGGACGAAAACGATTTATTGACGCACTTGCTGGTGTAACTGAACCGGAAAAAAAGAGGAAGATAATTGGCGAAGTATTTGTCAGGATGTTCGAAGAAGAAGCAAAGAAACTTGGTGTAAAGTATCTAATACAGGGCACCATAGCTCCAGACTGGATCGAAAGTGGCGGTATGGGGCGTGATACGATAAAAAGCCACCACAACGTTGGGGGACTCCCAGAAAAAATGCACCTTAAATTGTGCGAACCATTACGCGAACTTTACAAGCACGAGGTTAGGGCTGTTGGTAAAGAACTTGGCCTTCCGGAAAGTATCTACCAAAGACAACCGTTTCCCGGGCCAGGACTTGCAGTGCGGGTGGTTGGTGAGATAACAGAGGAGAAATTAAAAATTGTGCAGGATGCTTGTGATATTGTGGAAACTGAAATTGATCAGGCTTCAACGCAGGGAAAAATGGAACTCCCATGGCAGTATTTTGCTGCTCTTTTACCATCAAAAACAGTTGGTGTACGTGGGGATGAGCGATCATACCAATACACTGTGGTGGTAAGGGCGGTAAGAAGCCTTGATGGCATGACTGCAAATTTCTCCCAGATACCTTTTGATTTACTTGGAAAGATTTCTACAAGAATAACAAATGAGATAAGAGGAGTGGGACGGGTGGTTTATGATATTACAAACAAACCACCTGGGACTATAGAGATGGAGTAAAGCTAATTGCTTCCGAACTAAAAAAACTTGTTTATAACTTTCAAAAATTGTGTGGGTGAGATTATTTTTATATTTTCAAATTCTTTAATTTTTAGTAAGTGTCTTGAATCATAAGTAATTAGATAGTCTACTTTTGCTTCAACTGAGCATTCAAGTATTTTGTTATCTGCGGGGCACTCTAGGATAATATTGATTTTTCTTTTTGGCTCAACAATAGTACATAACCCCAATATTTTGATAAATACGGATTTAACTTCAAGCTTAGTCTTTTTAGTTTTTTCAATAATTTCATCACTATACATAACCTTGCGATACTCTTCTAAAATCTCCTTTGAAAGAAAGCAGATTATCTTTTTCTGTTCGATTAGTTGCATTATCTTGGAAGCTTCTCCATCCCAGAAAGTTGCGGAGATAAGAACGTTAGTATCAAGTGTCACTTTCATGATTTTCTCATCTCATGAACTAGGTCGTCAACACGTTCTTGACTAATCTTCTTTTTTATGCGCCTTAGAGGTTTTGTAATTTGATCCCATGTCTGAGAATTTACTTTTTTTATTAAGAGAGTATCGTTTTCTAGAAAGAAAACTACTTTAGAACCCTCTTCAAGACCCATTTCCTTCCGTATATCTGTTGGTATTGCGATCTGACCTCTGGAACTTACTTTACCCATTTCAAGTATACCCGACATCGTACCACCAAATCTTACTTATAAGATATATCTTATAAAACTTACTATTTTAATAAAATGCACATAACAAGTAGATTAGAGATTCAGTTCTGGATACTCTAGGGGGATATCCCTGAAACGATCGATTTCATACACATAGGTAGATTCTATTTTTTGAATACTTTTTGAGAATTTAGATTTTATATCACTTAATATCTCTCTTAATTTCTCAGTACTTTCAATTTCAATATCAATAACTAAATTCCAGTTCCCCAATACTTTTAGATGATGGATGATATTTGGGTGAAAATTACAATAAGTAAAAAATTTCTTTTCTTCATTTTTTGTTAGCCCACTAAATTTAACCAAGAGCCTATATCGTGGATAACCTATTTTTACATGGTTAAGTAGAATCGTATAGTTTTGGATCACACCATTTTTTTCTAATATTTTTATTCTTCTCACAACGTTCTCATAGGAGAGGTTGGTTTTTTGGACAATCTCTGAAGTTGAGACACGTGCATTGGTATTGAGCATTGAAATAATTTTCCTATCAGTTTCCTTTAGTTCTGCGTTAACTGGAGCACCGGTGAAAGCCACATTTTTGGTAAATTCAGTATTTCCGATAAGGTAGTTACGATTGAATTTAGAAAACCCAATAGGAATTACCGTGTCCCAATCAAGAAAAAGGTCGCCAAACTTATTATTCAGATCTTGCATTATTTCATTTAAGTGATGGATACCATGCCCGTCTATAGCAATAATAAGATCGGCATAACCATGACCGCGCATAATTATTGGGATATGTTGATGAGAATTTAGGTATTTGTATAGTTCTTTTTCTTTTTCAGTCGTAAGGTTTTTTAATTTAATAAAATGCAGCCCAAAGAAATAATCCATAGCCCGATATTCTATCATTGGCCAGCAGTAAAGTAGGATATCATTAGCATAAAGTTGTTCTACGCGATATTTAACTACTTGCGGACTAGTTTTTACCAATTTGGCTATTTTTGAATAGCTTACGCGGGAATTTTTATCCAACTCAAAGAGTATTTTTCTATCAAGAAGATCGAGTTTCACATTTAGAATATTGCTAGTTAATTTTTAAAATAGTTTGTTTTTTTCTTTTAAATTCAATAATTTTAAAAAAAACTAAGAGAAAAGCATAAATATCCTAATTTTTAGTTATTATTTGTGATATTATGCGAATTAAAAGAGAGCCATTAACACCTGATATGACTAGGGATCGGGTACTTCAGGCATTGTGCTCGAGGAAGTTTAATCGGATAGCTGTTAATGATTTTGAACGGCAGAAAATCGGAATTTTATTTGACAAAGAAAACATTTATAGAACGCGAGTAGTGAATAATCCAGAGTGTTATACCCCAATGGGGTTATTAGTGATAGGAGTTCTTGAATGCGAACTGCTTTGGGGCTATCCAAGAAGAAACTTCGCCAATAAAAATGATATTGAAACTTTAGCAAGGCTTAGAGAGATAGATAGTAGAGTAGCGGATATCTACCAGCCCGGCTTGCAAATAACTGTCATTTTTACTGACTCACATGCGCACTTAAATGGACGAAATAAAGACGATATGGCTAGTTATCGAATGGACATAACTTCTAAAATGAGTGATATGAGATTGTGTTCCGGTAAACTAAGAGGTGAAATTGCTAGTAGTTGGCAGCTTGATTATTTTGATAGATATGAAAAATACGTATATGGAGATATAGATCGGTGTTTAAGTGGTAGTTTAGATAGGTTAAAAGAAGAGTTCGAAAGATCAAAAGTAAAAGATCGCCTTATTAGAGCTGCTGCAAAACATTGCACAACGAAAGAACCCGAAGAAGGAGCATTTATCTACTATGCTATGAGGAAATTTGAAGCTGAAAAAATATTTGATCGGAAATTTGAGGATGCACCAGAGCCGATCTTTTTAACTTATACCAGCCCAGATTTTAGAGAGCTTTTACCTAAGAGACCGCCAGTATTATTTTTATATTCCCATGGCACAAATAGCAAGCCGCCCTGGATAGATTAAAGCGAAGCAAG
>JAHFFJ010000050.1 GCA_023248035.1 Microcaldota archaeon | reverse complement strand
GATGTTAGAGCAATCATGGAAGGCGGAGGAGTTGGTTTCATTGCAGTCGGTGAAGGCAAGGGCAATGACAAAGTCAAAGCTGCATCTGAAGGAGTTATCAAGAACAGACTTCTCGATGTTGATTTCGAAGGTGCAAAAGGTGCACTTATCCACATTACTGGTGGCTCAGATCTTACCTTGGGCGATGCTATCAAGGCTGGTGAATGGGTAACCGAGAAGATGGATGCTGAAGCAAACGTCAAATGGGGTGCCAGAATCATGCAGAACTACGAGGGCAAACTAGAAATAGTTGCAATCGTAACTGGTGTGAAAGGTGCTTCAATTGCCGGTACTTCGGTGAGTGATGATGAAGAAAAATCACTCATTCCAGCATACTCTCAGGACCTCGAAGTTCTTGGTTGAAACTTTTTAGGAAAAAGTTTCATCAAAAACCTTTCATTATTTTTTATTTTATTTTTCCTATCTTATTTTACACCTAAAATTGGGCTATCACTGTGAACTACCACGCCCTAAAGGGCGTGGCGTCTTGGTAGTTTAGAAGAAATCCGAGAGGTGACTCTGGGGGCTGTCTTGAGGAACCTCAAAACGTAGTAGTTCCGTTTCTGTCCAATGAAGAGTGATTGAATATACTCGTGATTACCATTCCAAACAATGCCCCATTTTTGATGGCAACCTCATCAATCTCTACACTAGCGAATTTATCCTCAGAAAAAATAGCAATTTAACTAACATTGATTATCTTGTTATAGCCGACTATCCAACCTTTGGTGGTGGGTTAACTCCTAGTTTGCCACATACTAAAATTTTATACAACAAAACTATCGTAGTTGTATACGATCTTACGTAGTCTCTATGAAGTTACCGGATACTATTCTATTTATATTAGACTTTGGAAAACAATTTATGGACAAGATCTATGAGATGAAATATCATGAACTGGAACCGTCAAACTGGTGGTTCGTTTCACGAAGAGATGCGATTTATCGATTTCTTTTGAATACAAACACAAATGCTCAAATCCTCGAAATTGGCTGCTCTGGCGGGCAGCTACTTTTATTGCTCGCTTCCAAAGGTTTCTCTAACGTTTACGGCATCGATGTCAGTAATGAAGCAATTTCTAGATGCAATAAGATGGGCATAAAAAATGTTTCTGTCATGGATGGTACAAAAACTTCTTTTAGAGATAACACTTTCAATATTATCGTTGCCTCGGATGTTCTTGAACATATCAATGATCAGAATGCAGCTTTGAGTGAATGGAAGCGTATACTGCGACCTGGCGGTACTTTAATCCTATTTGTACCAGCATTCATGTTTCTCTGGAGTGGGCACGATGAAGTTAACCATCACTTCAGGAGATATTCTCTAAAACAACTTAACGGGCTGCTGCGTTTTTCTGGTTTCAAAATTATCCGTTCTTCCTATTGGAATTTCAGTTTGTTCTTCCCGATACTCGTTCTACGTTTAATCGATAAGACTCTAAAGAGAAAATCAACTCGAGGGCTTTATGCTCTTCATCCGCTTCTAAATGCACTTTTCATCAAACTTCTCTCATTAGAAAACTCATTCCTAAAGAAGCTTAGTTTTCCATTTGGTGTAAGTGTTTTTGCTATTGTAAAAAAGGTCTAAAACCTCAATAATGTGGCAGTTTTAAATCTTACCCTGCCCTCTTCTTTACGATGCTTTCAGTAATTCTACCGCTTCACAATGAGCAAAAGTCCATTGCGATTGCTGCACGTACTCTTAGTAAAAAATTAGAATTACTAGGTCTAGACTAAGAAATCATCCTTGCAGAAGATGGTAGCACTGATAACACCCTAAAAATTGCCAAAAAACTTGCAACGGGTAGAATAAAATTGATTAGACGGTCACTAAAAAAAATCCTTCAACAATTACGCTTTTAAGTAGTTGCTTATAATTCAATTTTGTGACGGAATATTTTGTGTGGGTTGGAAATGCTCACTATCATGGTAATCTGTACACTTTTGTTCTTTCTTCTCCTACAACAGTAACGCGACCCATTGTGGAGTCAATAATCAGGGTGATCGGAGCAACAGATACTGTTATTAACTCCACAATTCATAGGCAAAATATTCCTGATTTAAATTTACCTACTGATACCCATCATCTGTGTTTTCTATCTACTCAACGTTCAGAACCAAAAGATAGCCATGAATTCCATATTCAAGAAAATGGCGGCAGATTTTTTGTAAGCTGGGAGGCTCATCAAACTGGAAAAGGTGATCAATCATCTCCACTGACCATGGGTTCTGGCCGCTCTAGACAAGGTGGGGGCTCTGGTTATATGGAGCCTCCAAAAAGATTTATTCGTGCAGATCCTCCCATTTTTTATTGTTCAATTTGCGGTCAAAATCCTCCAGACGGTAGAAGCTGCAAATGCGGTTACAGGATACGCGGCTGTTGATAAAAATAAATAATCATCTGCTCCTTTCTTTTCATGAAAATTAAAATAATTCCAAATCCCAAAAAAATATGGGCAAAATCTCTCGCCAAAATACTTGGAACTTATCTTACAAAAGCGGGTCATATTATTGTTTCAAAAACTGCAGATGCAACAATATGCATCGGTGGTGATGGTACCATTCTCTATGCGAACTATAAAAACCAGCTCCAAGGTTCGGTTTTAGGCATTGGTGGTGATAAAAGTTATATCTGCCAGCTTCGTAATGGATGCACTAATGAGGAAGTGTTATCACTTCTTCAATCATCTAAGCGAGAGAAAATTATGGCATTAAGTTGCACAGTGCAAAAGCGAAAATTTACTGTGCTAAACGATGTCGTGGTACACGCATCTAATTTTCGGGTTGTTGAAATTGATCTAAAATTTAACGATCAACTAATTTCTTTTGAAGGAGATGGCCTTATTGTTTCTTCACCTCTGGGGTCTGCTGCATATGCTTATTCTGCAGGTGGTGAAAAACTAAACCCTGATGATAAAAGAATGGTGGTAGTCCCTATATGCCCCTATAAGCGCATGCTTCCCCCAAGAACACTTCCAAGCGGGGTAACTATCGAAATAAAAGCAGGGAATGATTGTGCCCTCATTATAGATGGGATTTTTGTCAGCCACCTTAAAGGGGAAAATGTCTCTGTTGAAAAAGGTTCCGATATAATATTCTTCTCTGGTGTAGGGCGTTATGGTTAGTAAAGAAGAAATAATAAAACAAGGTTATATTGACGTAAAAGTTTATGTCTCTGGCCTCAGGCAAAATCATCGTCTTGAAGTAGTTCGGGAAAAAAATTCTGTTGGAACTATCATAATCCTTTTGTGCAAGCATTACATCCCTACTGCCGAACTTGTCCGGGTTGCTGAGCAGCTCCAGCTTCCAGTCAAACACAAGGATACCCTCGTCTTTCCTAAGGGAAAGATGGCGGGTGATTTTGTTGAAAACAAGACTATTGCTGTTATGGAATCCGAAACTTTGGAAGCAGAAATAGAAGAATGAAACTCTAAAATTTACTTTCCAAGCTCTTTTTTCAAAACCGCTACCAGTTCCTCACCTATCCTTTCCTGCGCTTCCTTTGTACTTGCTCCTAGGTGAGGGCTAAGATAAACATTTTCCAAATCTACAAGTTTTCCTTTGTAAGGTTCTTCTCGATAAACGTCGATTGCAGCACTGCTTACTTTACCGCTTTTAATCGCGTCATAAAGAGCATTTTCATCCACCATCTCTCCTCTTGCGGTGTTGATTATTACAACCCCATTTTTCATTTTTGCTATAGTTTGGTTATTTATTATGTTCTTAGTTTCTGGTGTGAGTGCAGCATGAAGGGTTATCACATCTGCTTCATTTAGAAAAGTTGGAAGATCATCTATATATTTTACCCCATCCTCGTGGCGCGGAGGGGGGTTGTATGCAACTATTTTCATTCCAAGTGCACTTGCTTTTTTTGCAACGCTCGCTCCGATTCTTCCATAACCTATTATTCCAAGTGTTTTCCCATCTATCTCTCGTCCGAGCAGACTTTTCTTTTCCCATTTGCTACCTTTCATCTGGTGATGGGCTTTTTGTATATTTCTTAATGCTCCAATCATAAGTCCTACTACCAGCTCAGCTACTGCGTTTGTGGAGGCACCTGGCGTGTTTAGTATTTTTATTCCCTGTTTTTTACATGCCTCCTGATCTATGTTGTCTACTCCTACTCCTGCTCTGGCTACAATTTTTATCCTACTCCCCATTATAACTTCACGTGTAACTTTTGTGGCACTCCTTACAACAAGTGCATCAGCATCAAGAAGTTCTTTTTTAAGATCGCTTGGTTTGTAGATAATCGTTCCAAGTTCCGCTATTTTACTAACTACCTCTTTTTCCATCTCGTCAGCAATAACTATTTTCATAGTATTGTTTTCACCGCTAGATTATATTAATTTAAGGTAGGTCTCGTCGTTCCATATAAAAATAGCGAAAAACTGTCATTTCTCACTATTGTAACATTAATTAAGTGTTTTTTTGCACATATTTTATAAACAAATATGTTTTTTTTACTTAAAAAAGTTAGAAACATATAAATATATGTTAGTTCATAGTTACTATTGGGTAAGGGGATGGTTATGGTTTTAAACAATCAGTCTCCTGTTGGCAGACTGTTATCAACATTGGAAAATTCGGAATCACCTAAAAGTGTTCTTTGCGAACTTCTTAGTGTAGTTAAGTCAAATAAAATCACACGTTCTGAGCGTCTTGCTGTTGTGCGCTCGGTTGCCAAGGTCAAAGTTCGTGCCTACATGGACTATGATTATCAGATGTTTCATAAGCTTGAACATCTAAGTCGCGATATTCTGGAGTTTTTATAAAAAACGAGGTGTTTGAATGAAATCAATAACTGTAGTGTCAGAGGACCGTGTTGGCCTTCTTGCCGATGTTTCATATATCCTAGGTAAGTCTAACATTAACATTGACGGGCTTTTTGTTGATGTTGTTGGTGGAAAAGCTGTAATCTCACTTGAAGTTAAAGATACAAAAAAAGCATCGGATATTCTTGTTAGAAATGGATTTACCACAGCCTCACCAGAATCTATAGTGATAAAAATTTCTAATAACAACATGGATAGAATTAGTGAAATGCTTCAGGTTGGTAAGATCCAGCTTAAGGACTTTTCAATGCTCTCTTGTGATAATCGTGATGGTGTTTTTGCACTTAACGTTGATAAACCACGAAAAGCACACAAAGTTCTCGAGCAATTTATTCTAGGTCATGATATTGAACCTGGAGTTTACTAATTTTTTTGAATTTTAAAATTTTTGCCGTACACTGCTCCAAGTTCTTTACTCCTATCACCATAAATGATAACCTTAAATAAACTCCATCTAAAACTAAATATCATGAGACCGCTTCCATACAAGGAAGGAGCCAAACAACTTGTTCAAAAATATGGTCGCCCTGAAATTTGCAGACAATTTACTGAGTATCTTAATAATCATCCAGATCTTGTCTATCAGTCAGCTTCCCCCATATCCCCACATGATTCAGATAATTTTTTATTCCATCGCCGCTTGGATTATGGTGGTAATGGGAATGTATTTCTAATGGAACATAAACCGTCTGCTCTACAGTTAGCCCTTAAAATCCAAAAATCTGATAGTAACCATTCTGCACTCAGACGAAGTCTTTTTCTTAACGAAGCTAGTTGGCTTGAAAGACTGGAACACCCCGGAATTCCTTTTTTTATTACGGCTGGTACAGTAGATCTAATTCCCTGTGGTTTAATTCACTTTATTGCTATGGAATATGTACCTGGTGTAACACTCCATAAGGAAATACACCAAGAGCCAAAAATGAGAAAAATAGATATATTCCGGAGAGTAGATCAGCTTCTGGCAATTGTGGGCTATCTGCATGATCTTAGAATACTCCATGGTGATATAAAACCAGGCAATATCCTACTGGATGATGAAAGGCTAGTTCTGCTTGATTTTCAATCCACAAAAACTCTTGGCGCTGATTTCTTTATTGGTAATGGAACCGCAGATTATCTGGCTCCTGAAATATCGTTGTTAATCCACGCTAGTTATCTCTTTGGTCCAGTCATAAGTACAATGGTGGGAACTTATTCTGATATCTATTCTATTGGTGCCTCTCTCTATGAGATGCTATCTAGTACCTATCCTACCCCTTACATATCTAGAACCAGTATCGAGTGCGAACTAAGTGAAATTTCTCCAATAATAGTAAGTATCGTTGTCAAATCTTTGTCATATTATGGGAGGTCAAGGTTCCAAAATGTAGCTGAACTTAGGGCAGCTTTGGTTAATGCCCTTTGCGATCTTACAATGGAACCTGGGATTGATGCGAGTATGTGATGAATATGAATAACCTGAAATACCCTCCCAAAAAATTCGGAAGTCAAAATCCATTTTTGCTAATCGGACGTAGCTACCTTTTAGTTGATGACGTAGTTCATGGTGGTGTCAATAAAGGTGCTGACTATCTGACCGGGAAAAATCATAATGCAAAAAAAAATTTAGGATATGTACTTGCCGCTGCAACTGCTTTTATCCCCGCACCTTCTTCCCTAAACCAAGATTCACCAATTATGAGCATGCTTGTTCTTGGTGGTTCTAATATCGCTGTTGTTCACTATGCTCTGAAAGAATCTCAGGCTAGTAACGGTAGCAAAACTCTCAATTTCGC